>JBAXLX010000041.1:0-15801 GCA_037134595.1 Pseudomonadota bacterium | reverse complement strand
TTCGGTGAGGCCGTATCTAGGCAAACTCACAAATACCCGCAAGAGAAAAAAACACTCTGTGTGACGATTTCTTGTCAGACCCTGTAATTCTTGGGTTTTAGGGGCATCGTGGCCGCAAAGACTCACTCTCGCGAAGGTCGCCGCACCCTATGCGCGGCGACCGCAAGCCCCATTCTGTGGATAACTCAAACGAATCCATGGGCTTGGTGGATGATTCTGCCCCCCGCCACCGTCAAAGCGATTCCCATCTGTCCGATTTTCTCATGGGGGGTGGTTTCAAGATCACCGTCGATCAGCACCAGATCGGCGGCCATGCCGTTGCGCAAGGTGCCCGTCAGCGTCTCCATATGGGCCGCAAGCGCCCCTCCAGCGGTATACGCGTGCAACGCTGCCAAAAGGTCCAGCCCCTGCTGCGTTCCGCCCCCATAGGCAGGCCGCGTCAAATTCGCCTGCACCCCGCGCAGCACAGACACATCCGCCACCGGCCAATCCGATGCAAAGGCCACCCGTGCCCCCGCCTCTGCCAGATCGCGGCACAGGTAGGCGTCTTTCCAACGCTCAGGCGCAAAGACAGTTTCCATAGCGGCAATCGGGAAATCCATCGCACCCGGTGGATGGGCCGGTTGCAGGCTGGCCGTGATGCCAAGGGCTGCAAGGCGCGGAACATCGGCGCGGTCGATCAGTTCGATATGTTCGATCCGGTGGCGCATATCGTGCAGCCCGTTGGCCTTAGCGGCGGCCTCATAGCCATTGATCGTCTGGCGCACCGCGCCGTCTCCAATCGCGTGAACGGCGATTTGCAGCCCGCGGCGGTCAATCTCGGCGCAAACCGCGTCGAAATAGGCCGGGTCGAACAAAGGCTGGCTGCGATGCCCCGGCACGCCGGGATAGTCGTTCAGCATAAAGGCCGTGCGGCTATCGACCACCCCGTCCATGAACATCTTCACAAAGCCAGAGCTGATCCAGTCATCGTGGAACTCAGCCGCCATGGCACTGGCGCGCTCTAACTCCTGCAAAGGAAATTCCGGCTTCATATGGAAGGGCACCTTGACGCGCTGCGTCAAGCGCCCTTCGCCTTGCATCTCGCGCAGCAAGGCCAACGTGTAGCGGTTGCCGTCCATGCTGACCAAAGTCGTGCACCCCTGACGCGCGCAATGGGCCAATCCCCGCGCGATGTGGTCCTTATCCACCGCCCGCTCGGCATCTGACGGCCAAGGCGACGGCTCTGCCCCCTTCGAGATCGCCACATACAGCCGCGACACCCCCGCCAGCGCCAAGATCGGATCAAAGGCCTCAAACTCGCGCAACTCGCCGGTGGCCAAACCGTCCGCGCCCATGACAACCTCATGCCCCATGGGCATCTCGGCCCCATGCAGCAGGCCCGTCAGCTCCAAAGCCTTGGTATTGGCCCAGACGGTGTGATGGTCCATGGCGCGAATGGCAATCGGGCGGTCGGCAAAGATCGCGTCCAGATCATGGCGGGTGATCCCGTCTGGCAGCAGGCTGTAATCGGCCCCCTCGGCCATCAACATGCCCTCACGCCCTGCCGCATAAGCCGTAAAGGCGGCACGCAAGGCATCATGCCCGTGCAGGCCCGTCAATTGCAAATGCTGCAACTCAGCACCGCCAAACAAATGCATATGGCTTTCAATAAACCCCGGCAACAAAGTCCGCCCGCCCGCTTCGATCACCCGCGTGTCAGGCCCACGCAAGGCCAACACGTCGGCAGCAGACCCCACCGCCACAATCTTGCCCCCGGCCAGCGCCACTGCCTCGGCCCTTGGCTGTGCGCGATCCATGGTCAACACCTTGGCCCCTGTCACGATCATCTCTGCCTGCACCGCAGATCTCCTTTCATACTTGCTCAAATATCCCGGGGGGGTCCAGGGGGGCAGCGCCCCCCGGCCTTTGCCGGCCGCAGGCCCTAAAGCGCCATTCGTTCTGCCATCACACAGAGCAGTTCAAACATCAGGCTGATCCCCAGCCAAGCCGTCCCGCCCGTCTGATCAAACGGCGGCGACACTTCCACCAGATCCGCCCCCACGATGTTCAAGCCCCGCAGCGCGCGCGCCACTTGCAACGCCTGCCACGAATTCGGCCCGCCCACTTCCGGCGTGCCCGTGCCCGGCGCAAAGGTTGGGTCGACGAAGTCGATGTCATAGGTCACATAGGTTTCCCCATCGCCCACAATCGCACGCGCTTCCGTCATGACATCTTCCACGCCGCGGCGGTGGAATTCGTCGATGCCGATGATGCGGATGCCGTTGGCTTCGGCAAAGTCCCAATCCTCGCGCCCATAGGCCGTTCCGCGAATGCCGATCAGCACATAGCGCTTGGGGTCAATCAGCCCCTCTTCCATCGCGCGGCGGAAGGGCGTGCCGTGGGTGTATTTGCCCGTGCCAAAGTAGATGTCGTTCAAGTCGGTGTGGCTGTCGAACTGGATCAGCCCCAGCGGGCGATCCTTGGCCAAGGCACGCAAGATGGGCAGAGTGCACAGATGGTCGCCGCCGCCGGTCAGCGGGCGCACGCCTGCAACCTTAAGCCGCGTGTAAAACGCCTCCATCCGCGCCAGCGAATCCATCAGATCGGCGGGGTTGGGGGCCACATCGCCGACATCGGCGCAATTGACCAGTTCAAACGGCGCAACCCAGCTTGAGCCGTTCTTGGCGCGGATCATGGTGGACAAGTCACGCAACTGGCGCGGCCCGTGGCGTGGGCCGGGCCGGTTGGTGGTGCCGCCGTCCCATGGCGCGCCCACCAGCGCAATTTGCACATCGCCAAAGCGCGGATGGTCAAAATCCACCAGCGGCAAGCGCATAAACGTAGGCACACCGGCGAATCGCGGCAAGTCCATGCCGGACACGGGTTGAAAGAACGGATCACCAGCCATTTGAGCGCCTCCTGCGCGTTATGTCATCGCAGTCAACCAGCCGCGCGGGCCGGTTGCAATCCAATGCGCGACACGACCTGGCGTGAAACGGCGCTGGCTTTGCACGACCTCTTGACCCCAGAACGGCATTAAGCCCTAAGTAAGCTCTACTCGAAGGATATCGCCCATGTTCGGCAAAACCAATGACCAAACGGCCCCGGTTGGCGCAAGTGCCGCTTACGCCCGAGGCAAATCCGTGCTGGCCTCGGATTTGCAAATCAAAGGACATGTATCCTCCACCGGCACCATCGAGATTTTGGGCCAGATTGAGGGCAAAGTGACGTCAAAAGCCCTGATCATCGGGGCTGAGGGTCGGGTGCAAGGCATCATTGCCGCGGAAAATGTCGACCTGCTTGGTAAGTTTGATGGCACCATTGCCGCGCAGGGGTTGAACCTGCGATCGTCATGCGATGTAAAAGCGGAGATGAGCTACACGACCCTGTCGATTGAAACGGGTGCCGTCATTGACGGCACATTCAAATTGAAGAAAGAACGATGAACGAAAGTCCGACCTCTGGGTCACAGCCGTTGGTCACGCGGGCCGATACGGGCGCCGTGGCGGTGTTGGCTTTGAACGACCCTGACAAGCTGAATGCTTTGTCCACGCCGATGCTGCACGCCTTGGCCAGCGCCTTGGACGACATTGCCGCCGATCCCGCCGTGCGCGTTGTGGTGATACGGGCTGAGGGCAAAGCCTTTTGCGCGGGCCATGACTTGCGAGAAATTCAAGCAGCGCGGCAGTCGCCCGATTCGGGGGCCACGGCTTTTGAAGCGCTGTTCGCGCTGTGCGCCCGTGTGATGCAACAAATCGCCGCCTTGCCCAAACCGGTGATTGCGCAGGTTCACGGCATCGCCACCGCGGCAGGCTGCCAATTCGCCGCGACCTGCGACATGGTCGTGGCCAGCGACCATGCGCGCTTTGGGGTCAACGGGGTGAACATCGGCCTGTTCTGTTCGACCCCCATCGTCGCCCTGTCGCGCAAAATCCCGCACTCCGCCGCGTTCGAGCTGGCCGCGACGGGTGAGTTCCTCTCCGCCGCCCGCGCCCAAACTTTGGGCCTTGCCAACCGCGTCACCTCGGCTGATGCGCTTTCGCATGAGACGATGGCCCTTGCGCAAACCTTGGCGCAAAAACTGCCCGCAGCGCTTAGCATCGGCAAAGCCGCCTTTGCCGCCCAGACGGGCTTGCCGCTGGATCAAGCCTATGCCGCCGCAGGGGCCGCGATGGTGGACAACTTGCTGGACACCTCGACCAGCGAAGGCATCAGCGCCTTTTTGGAAAAGCGCGCGCCCAACTGGGCCTAACCCGCCAGCGCGGGTTTGCGCGTTAGCACCATCGCCACGGCCAACGACAGGCAGGAAAAGCCGATCAAACAGGCATAAATCGCGCCCGCGCCATACTGATCCAACAAATAGGCCCCCAACACGGGGGCCGCCGCCGTGGCCACAATGGGCGACACCGCCGAAGCGCCTGAAATCGCCCCAAACCCGCGCCGCCCCAGCACATCCATGATCAGCATCGGGCGCATGATCGACATCAGGCCCACCCCCGCGCCGTGCACAATCACCACCACAAAGACCAAAACCGGCGCTGCATTGGCGTACCACAACAGGCACGCCGCCAGCACCACCATCAGCAATGACACCCGCGTCGCCATGCGGTTTTCCACCCGTGCCCCGCCCAAGGCCAAGACCAACCGCCCCACCAATTGTGCTGGCCCCAAACACGCCGCCGCCACAGCGGCCCATTCGCGCGACATGCCGCGCTCTTGAAACAGCGGCAGGATATAGGTCAAAAGCATCCCATGGCTGAGCCAGATCAGCGCGAAGATGGCGGCAATGCCCCAAAACGCAGGGCGGCGCAAAGCCGCCCGCAGCGCGCCTCGGTTGTCCTCGGCCTGGCGCGACACTTCTGGCCCGCGCAACAGGCGCATCGCCCAGATGTTCAGCGGCACGGCCCCCAAAAGTGTCAAGGCGGCAAAGCCCAGATAGGCGCCCTTGCCGCCGTAAGCATGGCCCAGCCAATGGCCCAAGGGAAAGGTCATCGTGCTCGACAGCCCCGCCACCAGCGTGATGCGTGTGATGGCCATACGGGCATGCGCCCCCATCCGCCGTGTGAGCAGCGCAAAGACGCTTTCATACAGACAGCCCGATTGCGCCACCCCCAAGATGGCCCAAACCGCCCACCACTGCGCGCGCGTCTGCACAAAAGCCAGCGCGGCCAGCCCAACCGCCGCCAAGACCGGCATGACCACCACCAAGACCCCGCCATGCCCCCGATCGATCACCCGTCCGGTCAGCGGCGTCAGCACCGCCATGACCAGATAAGACAGGGTCGGACCAAGTGCCAAATCAGCCTTGCTCCACCCCGTTTGTGTCAAAAGATCAGGCAAAACAGCGGGAAAGGCGTAAAACACCCCCGCATAGATCAAGAACAGGCCCAGCGCCAAAGCCCAAACCGCAAGGCTTTCCTTTGCCGTCACAGCCCGTACAGCGCCCCGAATTTGGCTTCCAGATAATCCAGCAATGGGCCCTCGCTGGGCTCAAACCCGCAGGCCAGCGCAATCGTCTCTCGGGGAGAATTAAATCCCCCATGCCGCTGCAGATTTTCGCGCAACCAAGCCACGGCTGATGAGGTATCGCCCTGTGACAACTGCCCCTCTAGCCCCGGCACAGCGGCATTCATCGCCTGCCACAGACAACCGGCATAGACATTGCCCAAAGTATAGGTCGGGAAATAGCCAAACAGCCCCACCGACCAATGCACATCCTGCAACACCCCGTGCGAGGCGCGGCTCACCTTCACCCCAAAGTCTTTCAAGAACCGCGCGTTCCAAGCGGCTTCCAGATCGCCCACCGCCAGATCGCCGCGCACCAAGGCGCGTTCCAGATCAAAGCGCATCATGATGTGCAGGTTGTAATGCACCTCGTCGGCCTCGGTGCGGATAAAGCCCGGTTGCACGCGGTTGACAGCGGCGTAAAAGGCTTGCGCACTGGGCAGATCAAAGTCGAACCGGCTTTTCATCTCGCCGTACAGGTACTTGGTAAAGCCCCGCCCGCGCCCGATCTGGTTTTCGTAAATCCGGCTTTGGCTTTCATGCACCCCCATCGACACCCCGCGCCCCAAGGGCGTCAGCTTGTAATCGGGGTCGATGTTCAGCTCGTAGCTGGAATGGCCGACCTCGTGGATGGTGGAATAGATGCAGTTGAACGGATCGCTTTCCACCACCCGCGTGGTAATCCGGCTGTCCGAGGCCGACCCGCTGGAAAACGGATGCACCGCCAGATCAATCCGCCCCCGCGTAAAGTCATAGCCAAAGGCGCTGGCCAGATCGCGCGATAAGCGCAACTGCGCGGCCTCGCCAAAATGGCCCACCAAGGCCGCAGGCGGGGTCTTGCCCAAGACAGCCTCGCGCAGCGCCACCAGCCTTGGCCGCATCCGGTCAAACATCGCGCCGATGGTCTGCGCCGTGGCGCCGGGTTCGTAATCGTCCAGCAAGGCGTCATACAGATCGCCGCCTTGGGCCAGACAGGCCGCCTCTTGGCGGCGCAGGGCGATCACCTCTGCCAAGGTTGGCAGAAAATCCGCCACGCTGTCGTTCGCGCGCGCCTGCGCCCAGACCCCTTGCGCGACCGAAGTCACCTGCGCCAGTTTCTGCGCCAGATCGGCGGGCACTTTGGTCGCACGCTGAAAGCTGCGGCGGATCAGGCGCAGTTGGGCGCGGCCTGCGGCGTCTGGCGGGTCTGACGCCTCCAGCCAATCTAAAATGCGCGGATCGGTCCGGCGGGCGTGCAAAATGCCCTCCATCGCGGCCATTTCCTCACCGCGCTGCTCGGCTGACCCGCTGGGCATCATGGTTTCCTGATCCCAGCCCAAGCGTTCAGCCACCAAAGACAAAGCCTCGGTCTGGCGCTGAAAGGCCATCAACTGCGTGTAAGCGTGGTTGTTCGTCATGCCGTTCCCTTCCGGATCGAGCCTTGGATCGGATAGGCCGACAGATGCCGCGCCCGAATGACCAAAACCCACAAGATCACCGCGCCAATCTGGTGCGTGATCGCCATATGCAACTGTGCCGCCGACAGCGCGGTGAAAATCCCCAAAGCCACCTGCACCAGCATCATGCCCATCATCACATGAAACGCTTGGCGCGTGGCCTGATAGGCCGACTTTCGCCCGCGATTCCACGCCACAATCCCGAAGGCAAAAAGCAAATACCCCACCAAGCGGTGCACAAACTGCACCACGCCGGGATTGGCCCAAAGCGGCACCCCCGGCCCGTCAAAGGCATCGGCAGGAAAGAAAGCCCCGTTCATATCCGGCCAAGTCGGATAGTTCCGCCCTGCATCAATTCCGGCCACCAATGCGCCAAGAATGATCTGCACAAACAGCAAGTGCATCACGCCCGTCGACAGGCCGTACAGCTTGCGCTCGCCGCTGCGCCGTGCGGTCAACAGATCGGTTTCCGACCGACGCAGCAAAAAGACCCACCACGCAATAAAGCCGTAGATGGTGAAAGCCCCGCCCAGATGCACCGCCAAACGATACGACGCAACCGAGGTCATCTGCCCCGTCAGCCCCGACGCCACCATCCACCACCCAATCGCGCCTTGCAGGCCAATCAGCAGGCCCAACCCCCAAAGCCTAGGCGCCCACCCCGCAGGCACCCGCCGCGTCAGGGTCAACAAGCCAAAGCCCACCGCCCAGACAAGGCCAATCAGCCGCCCCAATTCCCTGTGGCCCCATTCCCACCAGAAAATCTGTTTGAACGCCGCAAGGCTCATCTGCGCATTCACGATCTGCCCTTGGGGAGAGGCTTGGTACTTGCCAAACTCCGCCGCCCAATCGGCCTCGCTCATGGGCGGCAAGGCCCCCATCACCGGGTTCCATTCCGTGATCGACAAGCCGCTGTCGGTCAACCGCGTTAACCCGCCAATGGCAATCATCACCGCCACCAGCGCAAAGATCACCATCAACCAAACCCGCACCGCCCCCCGCGCCCCCAAAGGCGCGGTGGCAATCATGCCACCTGCGGCAACTTTCGCTGCCCCCGCAGACCCAACCTCTTCGAAAATCCTGCGATTGCCCGCCATCTTCTGCCCCTTAACCCGTTGCGCCAGACCCTAGTGCGCGCGGCACGCCCCTTCAAGGGCGGGCGGCGGGGTGTCACGGGTTTGGCATCTGAGCCGATCCACCCTTCCCCTTTCATCTTGGCAAAAATACTCTGGGGGGTGCGGGGGGCTAGCCCCCCGCTTGGGCTCACTCCCCTTGGGTTTTCAGCCTATAGGCAATCTGGCGCAGCATGCCGTGAAAGGTTTGCACCTCGGCCCGCGTCAGGCCCAGGCGCGACCACATGTTGCGCAGGCTTTGCTTCATCTTGGGGGCTTTCAGGTCGGGAAAGAAGAACCCTGCCTGATCCAGCTTTTCCTCGTAATGCGCGGCCAGTGCGGCGATCTCGCCGGCATTGGCGTAATCGGCCCCGGCCATTTCCATCACGACACGCGGCGCATCGACCGTTTGCCTGCGCCATTCATAGGCCAAAAGCAGCACGCATTGCGCAAGGTTCAGGCTGAAGAAGTCGGGGTTGACGGGCACGGTGACGATGGCATTGGCGCGGATGATGTCGTCATTTTCCAAGCCCGCCCGCTCCGGCCCGAACAAAATGGCGACCTTCTTGCCCGCCCCTGTCATGGCCCGCACCAGCTCCATCGCAGCTTCAGGCGTGTAGATGGGCTTGGTCAACTCGCGCCCCCGCGCCGTGGTTGCCAGCACAAAATCGCAATCGGCTAAGGCGCTGTCCAGATCGCCGAACAGCCCCGCATGATCCAACACCCGCCCTGCGCCGGAAGCCATCGCCACCGCTTTGGGGTTTGGCCACCCATCGCGCGGGTCCACCACGCGCATCCGCTCCAAGCCAAAGTTCAGCATGGCCCGCGCAGCGCCGCCGATATTCTCGCCCATCTGCGGGCGAACCAGAACGAAAACAGGGGGGATCATCGCCGCCTCACCTTGTGACCTGCGGCTGATACGCCAGCCACACCCCCCTGACAAGCGCACAGCTTTGGGCTAAAGCAAAGGCGCAACGTGAAGGAACCCCGCCCATGGCCACGCAGGACCGCCCGCAGATCACCCTCATCACCCCGCCGGTGCTGGATTTGGACACTTTTCCCACGGTGCTTGCCCGCGTGATGGACGGGGTCGAGATTGCCTGCCTGCGCCTGACCTTGGCCAGCCGCGACCCCGACGATATCGGCCGCGCCGCCGATGCCGCCCGCCCTGTAGCCCATGCCCGCGATGTGGCCATCGTGATCGAAAACCACGCGCTGTTTGTCGAACGCCATGGGCTGGACGGCATCCATCTGACCGACGGCTCCCGCGCGATCCGCGCCTTGCGCAAAGAGCTGGGGGCCGATGCCATCGTGGGCAGCTTCTGCGGCATATCGCGGCATGAAGGGATGACAGCGGGCGAAGCCGGTGCCGACTACGTGGCGTTTGGACCAATCGGCGAGGCGGGGCTTGGCCTTGGCACCCAAGCGCCGCGCGAGTTGTTCGAATGGTGGTCGGAAATGATCGAGGTTCCGGTGATCGCCGAAGGCGCCCTGACCCGCGACTTGGTGGAAAGCTTTGCCCCCGTCACCGATTTCTTCGCCCTTGGGCCGGAAATCTGGGGGGCCGAAGACCCGCTTGCCGCCCTTAAAGCGATCCTGTCACCGATCTTGTGACAGTGCCGCCAGCTTATGGCTGGTGCGGATGATGCGTTCACAATAGGCCGATAGGTCCTTGCGGTCGGCAAAGGCTGGAACCGGCACGGGCGGGTGATAGATCACCTCGACCCGACCGGGGCGCGCATCGGCCAAAACCATCACAAGATGCGCGGCAAAGCTCATATCGCCCCACCAGCCATAATGGCGCGGATCGGTGCCTTGGGGGGCGTGGTAGATCACCGTCACAGGTTGAATCTGCAAAGGCACGGGCACTTGGGCGGTAAAGAACGCCGCAAACAATGTGGATTTAAACGGCAAAACCCGCAGCGCATCGGTGCTGGTGCCTTCGGGGAAAAATAGCAGCGGATGCCCCGCGCCAAGCCGCGCTTCAAACAAGGCTTGCTGGCGTTTGGCCTCACCCCCTTTGCGGGTGATAAACACGGTGCCCGTGGCCCGCGCCAGCCAGCCGATACCGGCCCAGCCCGACACCTCGGCTTTGGCCACGAAATACAGCCGCGCTCCGGCATTGAGGGTAAAGATATCCAGCCAAGACGTATGATTGGCCACAAAGGCCCCCGGTGCCGTCATGGGCCTGCCATGAACCTCGTAGCCAAGCCGCAAAATGAAAAGGGCGGCGCGGCAGACGCCTTGCGTGATAAAGGGCGTCCATGGCCGGTGCAGCCCGAACACCGGTCGCTCGATCACCCGCAGGGCCAGCAAAATCACCAAGCCAGAGTAGGTGACCACTCCCAAACCCAAACCGCGCCCCAGCACCCGCAGCCATCCCATGGGCGAGATTCGCGGAGGGGTGTAGCGCTGATGTAACCAATCACTCATCCGTCACGGCCCTGCTTTCGGGTGTAAAAATCGCGGTGCTTGCTGCTCATCTGGGCGGTGTCCATCACCAGACAGACATCCACCGTGTTGAACGCATGATCCACCCAAGCCCCATCCGACACAAAGCCACCCAAGCGCAGATAGGCTTTGATCAGCGCCGGTATCCCCGCCATCGCCTTGGCGCGGATCACCTGATCGGCCCCCAACAGGTCCATCGCTTGGGCATGGGCGGGCATGGGGGCAACCCGCAGGTTTTGCGGCGCGCGGTGGTTGTGGTGCAAAAAGGCCAAAGGCTGCGCCAAAGCCGCCACATCGGTGCCGTGAAACGAGGCCGCGCCAAACAGCACCTCGATCTGTCGCTCCAGCACATAGTCGGCCAAGCCGTTCCACAGCAAGAACATCGCCGCCCCGCCGCGCATATCGCGGTGCACGCAAGACCGCCCCAGTTCCAACAACCGCCGCCCGCTGGATTTCAACGCGGTCAGATCAAACTCGGATTCCGAATAAAACCGCCCCGCCGCCGCGAACCGCTCGGGCGGAAGCAAACGGTACACGCCCACCACATCTGACAGCGTGGCCGGATCGCGCTTGGGGTCAATCAGCAGCAAATGGTCAAAGAACGGATCAAAAGCGTCCATCTCTAGGCGCGCGTCATGGTCGACCATGGGGCCATCCGCGCCCAGTTCCTCAATAAACACCTCGTAGCGCAAGCGTTGCGCTGCCCGAAGGTCGCGGGCATCCACAGCCAAGCGCAAGACAAGGGAAGAGGCGTCAGGGGTCATTGGGCGGTCACTTTGGTCAAAAGACAGCTTCTCCTATAGGGCCATGCGGCCAAAGGGTGAAGGATTTGCGACAAGGACCGTTTAAGGCGAAGGGCCGGTCGAGAAATCTACGATCAGGTCAATCTGGCGAATGTCTAAAACCACCTTACCTTTATGCTCAAAGTTAACCGTGCATTTACCATTTATCAGCGATTGTACCTGACCCATTCCCCAATCCCCTTGCGTGGGGTGGCGCACCAACATTCCCGGGTCCAAGAACGACCGCATCAATTACCCCCGAAAGGATGCCCATGTCCGGCCAAGCAGACAGTGACAAATTAGACCTCGCCGCCCTCTTGGGCTCGCGCATTTGCCACGATCTTATCAGCCCGATTGGCGCGATCGGCAATGGGCTAGAGCTTTTGATGATGGAGGCCGCGACCCAAGGCCCTGAAATGGCGTTGATCGCCGAAAGCGTGGGCCATGCCAATGCCCGCATCCGCTTTTTTCGCGTGGCTTTTGGCGCGGCCCTGCCCCAACAGCGCCTAGGCGCGGCCGAGGTGGTGGAGATTCTGTCTGATTTGACCCAAGGCGGGCGGCTGTCGATTGCTTGGCAAACACGCGCCGATTTGCCGCGGGTTGAGGTGAAGATTGCCTTTTTGCTGCTGCTGTGTCTGGAAAGCGCCTTGGCTTATGGCGGAAAGATCAGCGTGCAGGTGGACGGCGGGCGTTGGGCCATTCACGCGCAGGCGGTCACGTTGCGCCTGGACCCCGCACTTTGGGCGGTTCTTACCCAACCCGGTGATGCACCCGAAATCTCCCCCGCCACGGTGCATTTCCCTTTGGCCGCGCAGGAAATCGCCCGCCACCAGTTCCGCCCCATGGCAGAGTTTGGCGAAGATTGGATCAAGCTTAGCTTCTGATCGTTCCGTCGCCCGTGACCAGATACTTAAAGCTGCACAATTGTTCCGCGCCCACCGGCCCGCGCGCGTGCAGCTTGCCCGTGGCAATGCCAATCTCGCCGCCCATGCCAAACTCGCCCCCGTCGGCAAACTGGGTCGAGGCGTTGCGCATCAAGATCGCAGAATCCAGCCGTTGAAAGAACAAAGCGGCTGTGGCGTCGTTCTCGGTCAGGATCGATTCGGTGTGGTTCGATCCATACATGCGGAT
The DNA here is from genome assembly GCA_037134595.1 of Pseudomonadota bacterium. GTDB lineage: Bacteria > Pseudomonadota > Alphaproteobacteria > Rhodobacterales > Rhodobacteraceae > Stagnihabitans. Next base: position 3,402 of record JBAXLX010000041.1, on the reverse strand, counting down.
ATGCGCCATGGCCTCTTCCACCCCGTCGACCAGCTTGGCGGCAATGACCATGTCCAGAAACTCGCGCCCGAAATCGTCAGGCTTTGCGGGCACGGTTCCTGCAACCTTCAACAACTCACCCTCGGTGCGCACCTCGACCCCGGCTTTGATCAGGTCCTCAATCAGCACAGCGCCGTGGCGGGTGTAAAACTGCCAGTCAATCAACAGACATTCCGCCGCCCCGCACACCCCCGTCCGCCGGGTCTTGGCGTTGATCACCACGCGGCGGGCCTTTTCCAAGTCGGCGTCGCGGTCGGCGTAGACGTGGCAGATACCTTCCAGATGGGCAAACACCGGCACCCGCGCCTCGCGCTGCACCAAGCCCACCAAGCCCTTGCCACCCCGCGGCACGATCACGTCGATATAGGGCGTTGCCGCCAGCATGGCCGACACCATCTCGCGGTCACGCGTGGGGATCAGTTGAATAGCCGCCTCGGGCAAACGCGCCTCGCGCAGGCCACGCACCATGCAATCATGCAGCGCGGTAGAGGAGTGAAAGCTTTCCGACCCACCCCGCAAGATCACCGCATTGCCCGCCTTTAGACACAAAGCCCCCGCATCCGCCGTCACATTCGGACGGCTTTCATAGATCACCCCCACCACGCCCAACGGGGTGGCGACGCGCTGGATATGCAAACCATTCGGCCTGTCCCATTCGGCCAGAACGCGGCCCACCGGATCGCGCTGCTCGGCCACGGCGCGCAAGGCATCCACAATGCCGCGCAACCGGTGATCGTCCAGCCGCAGCCGGTCAAGCATCGCGGGGCTTAAGCCCTTGGCCTCGGCATAAGCCATGTCTTCGCTGTTGGCATCCAAAATGGCCGTGCGCGCATCCCAAACGAAATGCGCAGCGCTGACAAGGGCGGCATATTTGCGCTCGGAACTGGCATAGGCCAATTCCGCCGCCGCCGCCCGCGCCTTCAAGCCGATCTCGGCCATCAAATCGGCATAATGCGCGTCCATCCCCTGCCCTTTCATACTTGCCCAAATATCCCGGGGTGCGGGGCAGCGCCCCGCTTCCTTGGGTCAAATCACCAAATCATCGCGGTGCACCAAGGCAGCGCGGCCCTGATAGCCCAAAATCGCCGCGATCTCGCCCGAGCGATGGCCTGCAATCGCCTTAGCCTCACCCGCTGTATAGCGCACAAGGCCCTTGCCTAGAACGTCACCCTCAGGCGACACCAGCGCCACCGGATCGCCGCGCCCAAAGCTGCCCGTGACAGCGGTGACGCCTGCGGGCAACAGGCTTTTGCCCTGCGCCATAGCCACCACAGCCCCCGCATCCAGCCGCAACTCACCCCGAGGTTTCATCGCATTGATCCACCGCTTGCGCGCCGCCTGCGGGTCGCCTTGGGCCAAAAACCATGTCCGGTTCGCCCCCTGCGACAGCGCAGAAAGCGGCCGCAGCACCGAGCCTTCCATGATCGCCATCGCACAGCCCCCCGCCACAGCGGTCTTGGCGGCCAGAAGTTTGGTCTTCATCCCGCCCTTTGACATGCCCGAGACGGGATCACCCGCCATAGCCTCTATCGCGGGGGTGATTTTGTCGATCAGGTCAAACCGCGTGGCGCTGGGGTCTTCTTTCGGATTGGCCGTATAAAACCCGTCCACATCCGACAACAGCACCAAGTGATCCGCCCCCACCGTCACAGCGATCTGCGCAGCAAGCCGGTCATTGTCGCCAAAGCGAATCTCATCCGTGGCCACCGTGTCGTTTTCGTTGACAATCGGCACCACGCCCAAGCCCAACAAGGTCTCCATCGTCGCGCGAGAGTTCAGGTAGCGCCGCCGGTCCTCGGTGTCTTCCAGCGTGACCAGCACTTGGCCTGCGATGATCCCATGCGGTGCCAGCACCTCTTCATAGGTGCGCGCCAGACGAATTTGGCCCACGGCGGCGGCGGCTTGGCTTTGTTCCAGCGTCAACGCCCCGTCCGGTAGCCCCAACACCTTGCGCCCCAAAGCGATCGAGCCTGACGACACCAGCACCACATCCGCCCCGCGCGCCTTGGCCTCGGCCACGTCCAGCGCAAGGGCTTGCAGCCATGCGGTCTTTAGCCCCGTGGCGCGGTCAACCAGCAAGGCAGAGCCGATCTTGACCACCAGCCTGCGCGCTTTGCGGATATCAGGTTCGCTCTGATGGCTTAGGGCCGCCACGGCGTCACCTCTTCCGGCTTGGCGTTGCCAGCTTTGATGCGGGCGTAAATCTCGCGCAGAACGTCTTGCAAGCCGCGCCCCGCCACGCCCGAGATCACAAACACCTCGCCCCCGCTGGCCTTTTCCAAGGCGCGGCGGCGGTCGCTGATCTGTTTGGCATCCATCGCATCGACCTTGTTCAGCGCCAGAATGCGGGGCTTGTCGCCCAGCACTTCGGAGTACGCCTCAAGCTCGTGTACGATGGTGCGGTAATCTTTGGTGATGGTGGACGATGTGCCATCGACCAAATGCAGCAAAACCTTGCACCGTTCGACATGGGCCAGAAACTGCATGCCCAAACCGCGCCCTTCGCTGGCCCCTTCGATCAGGCCGGGGATATCGGCCATGACAAATTCCGCCCCGTCGATGCCCACAACCCCAAGGTTGGGCACCAGCGTGGTAAAGGGATAATCGGCAATCTTGGGCCGTGCGTTCGACACCGCCGCCAGAAAGGTCGACTTGCCCGCATTGGGCAGGCCCAAAAGCCCCGCATCGGCGATCAGCTTCAAGCGCAGCCAGATGGTGCGTTCAACGCCCTCTTGCCCGGGATTGGCACGTGCAGGGGCGCGGTTGGTCGCCGATTTGAAGCGCAAGTTGCCCCAGCCGCCGTTGCCGCCCTCGGCCAAGCACACCCGCTGGCCGGGGATGGTCAGGTCTGCCAGAACCGTCTCTTCGTCTTCGTCCAAAATCTCGGTGCCCAAGGGCAGTTTCATCACCACATCTTCGCCGGTCTTGCCGGTTTTCTGGCTGCCCATGCCGGGCTGACCCGACTTGGCGAAGAAATGCTGCTGATAGCGGTAGTCGATCAGGGTGTTCAGCCCCTCGACCGCTTCCGCCCAGACCGATCCGCCATGCCCGCCATCGCCGCCATCCGGCCCGCCATATTCGACATATTTGTCACGCCGGAACGACACGCAACCGCCCCCACCGCCACCCGAGCGGATATAGACTTTGGTGAGGTCGAGAAATTTCATAACGTAAACCATGATAGGGGACGCCACAGCCGATAGCCGCAAGACACCAAAGGTGCAAGCCTTCTGCCGCATACCAATCAGGGGCGCTGCGCGGTTGCGCCCGACATTGGCGCTGAAATGCGTGCAAACTTGCACAGATCAGGCGCGGATGGGGCCGTTGTGTTACGTCAGTCTTTGCGTCACGCAGCGCCATGAC
>JBAXLX010000040.1:0-16042 GCA_037134595.1 Pseudomonadota bacterium | reverse complement strand
GGGCCCCTGTCGCCTTCTCGGTCTGGGCGGAAAGCCGGTTGAGCACACCTTCCATCGTCTCGGGGGGCACGCAGGAAATCGACGGCAAAAACCCCGTCACCCCTCGGGCCAGCAGAAGTTGCGAGTTATGGGCCACGCAGCCTTGCTCGGTGTCGTTGTAAAGGTGCACATTGTATCCGTGCTGCAAGAGATCAATCATGCCGGGGAAGAGGATTTTCCCGCGCGCATCGATAGAATTCCAGTCCTCGCCGGTGGCTGCATTGCGTTCGACGATGCCCGTAATGCGGTCACCCTCGATCAGCAAATCACGTGCCACTTCACCCGTCGGGGTCACCAGAGTGGCATTGCGCCATCTTTGCTTCACTTGCATGTCCCCGCTCCTTTATGACATATTGTCATTATAACCACTTGCATGATATATTGTCATAATAACCATTTAACACCAGACTTCAAGGAGAAAAGATGGATCGGTCGTGTGTCTGCATCACCGGATCGTCCCAAGGGATTGGTTTTGCGATTGCCGAGGCCTTCGCGCGCAGCGGTGCCCGCTTGGTGATCAATTCCCACTTGCCCGACACGGCCGCACTTGCCCGTCTGAGCGCCTTGACGGAATGCCATTTCATTCAGGCCGACCTGTCGACGGTGGACGGTGCGCGTGGTTTTGTCGACCAAGCGCATGAACGACTTGGTCGCCTTGACACGCTTGTCAACAATGCGGGCACCTTTCGCGATATCCCATTTGCAGAGTTAACCGAGGCGCGGTTTGCCGAAACCTTTAACCTCAATGTGCGCGGCTACCTGTTTGCGGCGCAGGCCTTTGCAGCCCATGTCGAACCGGGGCGGGTGGGGGCCAGCATTATCTGCGTCGGCTCAACCAATTCCTTGGCCGCCGAAATGAACAGCGTGATTTACGATGCCTCTAAGGGCGCCGTGCTGATGCTGATCCGTTCGCTGGCCGTCACCTTGGCACCGCAGGGAATTCGGGTGAACGGCATTGGGCCGGGTATTGTAGAGACATCACTGACCGCGCCTGGACTGGCCGTTGCAGGGGTGCGCGAGGCCCTTGTTGCCCAAATTCCCTTGGGCTGCTTGGGCAGTCCAGCCGACATCGGCCCCACGGCGGTTTTTCTTGCATCGGCCGGGGCCTGTTATATCACCGGCCAAATGCTCTATATTGATGGCGGTATTCTTGCCAATCAGATGACATGGGGAGTTGGACTTGAGCATCGATAGTTTGGATCTTGCACCACGGCACCTTCGGTTGCGGGACATTTTGTTCCGCCGGTGGAAGACAAATGGCGTCAAAAGTGGTGATAAGATCGAATCGCAGAACGAGATCGTCAAATTATACGAATTCTCGCTGATCACTGTGATCAAGACGCTCAAGGATCTTGAATCGGAAGGCATTATCCTGCGTCAGGTTGGCAAGGGTTCGTTTCTGCTAAGGACACCTTGGACAGCAGCGCATCACCGGATTGGCTTTTTCTACAACCGTGACATCGTCGGCGGTGGTATCTTTAACAACGACTTCTACACCAAGCTGGTGGTCGCCTTCGAAAAGGGCGTCGTTTCGGACGGGCACGAGTTTATTCTGGGCAGTTTTACGCAAAACAGCATGCCGATCCGCCTGTGGGACGCGCTGGACGTTGTGGTTCTGACAGGCATCACAAATGAGACCAAGCTTGACAAACTGGTCAACACCTCCAGCCAAGTGGTGATCATGGACCTCGCACTTGAGGGCCTTCCCTACCATGCCTACCGGATCGATTTTGAACCCGCGTTCGAGCAGATGTTCAAGACCTATGGTGGCACGAAGCACAAATACCTCTACCTCGACTCTTTGATCGCCTCGAGCGAGCATGGCTTGCGCCTCGCCGCCTTTAAGCGCGCCTGTGCGGCCAGCAAAACGCCCCAGGAATTGCGCGTCATTGCCGTTGACCAAGAGGCGGGCGTCGACACGACCGAGTTGGAAGCGGTGCTTGCCGACTATAAACCCGATTTTGTGTGCGGCCATATCCACCACACTTGGCTTCCGATGGTCTCGGCAAACGCGCAAGCCTATCCCTACACGCTCGACACCGAGCGCCCGAGTTTCCATGTCAAGTCGTCGGAGTGGATGCAGCAGGTGCTAACAGATATCTACGCTAACCTCGAGAACCGTATCCCCGGCCCCAAAATCTTCAACTTTCCCGCCGCCTTCCGGCCCTGACGGATGTATCAATGACCCATCTCAAGATCATCGACGCAGGCGCGCGGTCGCACCTGCCCTTTAGCCCCGCAATCATTGCCGGTGATTTCATGTATGTTTCGGGGCAGGCCTCGGTCGACGCCGAGACCGGAAGGATCATTGCTGCGAGTTTCGAGGCCGAAATGCGCCGTTCCATAGCCAACCTGCGCGCGATCCTAGAGGCTGGGGGCCTCAGCCTGGACCATGTGATAAATGTCCGCTCTTATGTGGCGAGCCAAGACGATCTGGCACTCTACAACCAGATCTATCCCGAATATTTCGCCCAGCCAGCCCCCACGCGCAGCACCATCGTGGGCGTGTTGGGAACCATGCTGAAATTCGAGCTTGACTGTGTTGCCTATCGTCGTGCGACACGGCAACAGGCCACGTGATCAAAAGAAGGTCAGTACCCCGTCTACGACATCGTAGCTGTCATTGACGATCGGGATAAACCGCCATTTATCAAAGGCGGTGCAGGGATGCGAGATGCCGCAGGCGACCATATCACCCACCTGCCAGTCGGCGTCGGCCCCCAAGCGGACATAGGCGTGCTGGTCGTTGGTGGCGATCACCACGCTGCTGCCCACGGCCAGAAACCCTGTCCCCGGCCTGTAGCGGCTTGTTGGCACGGGTAGGCCAGCGTCATAGGGAACATCGCGCTTGCCCATGCTTAGAAAGGCCAGACCAGGTTCGGGCATGGATTGCACATAGGCCCAAATCTCGAGGGCGGGCTTAAGATTGGATGGGTGGTGCCCATGCCGGCGCTTATCTGCCTTGGCGGCGTCTTGTGCCGCATTGTAGCTGCCGGAATCATGGGTAACATAGCAACCGCTGCGCAAAAGCACCCGTACCGGCACGTCCAGACGAAGCGTCTTGAACCGCTCGGCAACGATGTCGAAATAGCTTGACCCCCCACCCGACAGGATGAATTCGTCAAGGCCGCGATAAAGCGACGCGGGCAAGTTGCGCGCCACCTCGACCACGAAAGCCGCGAAATGATCCACGGGCGCGGTGGTTTTGTCGAGACCGGGAAGCACCCCCTCAAAGGCTGCCACACCGGCAAAGCGGAACAGGGCCGGATCGGCCGCAGCGATTGCCGTGGCCAGCGCTGCCGCGTCCTCCAAGGTCCGCAGTCCAGTGCGGCCGCCCATAGCCCCCACTTCCATCAGCAGCTTGATCGGATGGTCAAGCTTTCCAAGATGCGCGGCCATGTTGCGAAGTTGCGCAAGGGAATCGACGAAGCAATAGAAATCGAATGCGGGGTCAGCGTTGATTTCGGCGGCGATGGTTTGCAAGTGCGCCTTTCCCAGCAGTTGGTTGGCCATAACGATGCGTTGGACGCCATAAGCCCGCATCACCTGCACCTGATTGACCGTTGCCGCCGTCATCCCCCAAGCCCCGTGGCCAAGCTGTTCGGCAAAAATCTGGGGGCTCATCGTGGTTTTGCCATGCGGGGCAAGGGATAGGTCGTTGGCCACCAAATAGGTGCCAAACACCTCGGCGTTATGGTCAAGGGCCGCGCGTTTCAGCACCATCAGCGGCAAGGGCATATCCTCACGCAGGACATTCCAGCCCTGTTGTGCGATGTCGCCCAAGGCAAAAGGCTGGGCGGTTCCCGGGATGCCCTTTGTCCTGCGGTCAAGGAGTGTTGCCTTGATATCGTTCAGGGTCATCCCAGTGCCTTGTCAAAGGCTGCCATGGACTCGTCTGCATAGACAGCAAGCGCCACGACATCGGCCCCGACAGAAAGAAGATTGTAGCCCATATCGACATATTCGCCGATCAGCTCGCGGTTGCTGACGGTGGCTGCGATCTTGCCATGTTTGCGCGCAACCTCGGCCACGCGCCGACGCGCGGCCTTGACGTCGGGGTGCTGGATCTGGCCGGGGATGCCGCTTGCCACCGAAAAATCTCCGGGCCCGAAGAACAGGCAGTCGACGCCGTCGATCTCGGCTATGGCGTCCAGGTGGGCCATAGCTTCGGGATCTTCGATCTGGTAGCAGGCAAAACGCTCACGGTTGGCGGTTTGCAGATAGTCGGTGAAGCCCACGCGGGTGAACTGGGCGTCATTGTTGCCCCCGTCGACAGCCCGACGGCCCAAGGGCGCAAATTTGGTGATGTCGCGCACACGGCGGGCGTCAGCGGCGTCCAGCACATGCGGCACGATCAGCCCCGTGGCATCCATTTCATAGCCGCGAATATAGTCGCTGTAGCTGCCACGCGACACCCGCAAAAGCGTGTCGACATCGTACAGCTTGGCGGCGCGGATCTGGTTCTCGATATCCTCCCAGCCGGCCGAGGTATGCTCTTGGCAAAGCCAAAGCGCATCGGGCTGTGCTGCGGCGAAAATCTCGGCGATCTTGGGATCAGAGATGTTCAGCTTCAGCACCCGTGCGACCTTGCCCTCGCGGATGGTGCGCAGCACGCGGCTGGGGCGCATGCGGAACTGGGTCGGTGGTGCCGCTTCATAGGGCTGATTTTCGGCCAAGGCGATCTCCTGTTGACTGCGCTATTTGGCGGTGTAGCCGCCATCGATGGGAATATTGGTGCCGGTGACATAGGCCGAGGCGTCGGAGGCCAGAAACACGATCACCCCCTTCAGGTCGGTGTCGTTGGCCATGCGGCCAAGCTGCGTACGATCAGAATAGGCTTTAACGAAAGGCGCTGGCTGGTGGCTGAACAGGCCACCCGGTGAAAGGCAATTCACCCGCACATTGTCAGCCCCCAGAATGCTGGCCGCCCAGCGCGTGAAATTGATCATCCCGCCCTTTTCGTAGTGATAGATGGGCGAGGGATTGGGGGTCATGTCGGTGCCGTCGTAATTGGCCATCTCGATTCCGACCATGCCCATCATCGAGCCGATGTTGATGACCGAGCCTGCCTTTTGCTGGCGCATCGTCTGGCCAAAAAGGTGGGTGATTTTGAACAGGGCCGAGGCGTTGACGCGCAGGCTTTGGTCAAAGGCTTCTAGATCATGCGCCCAACCGCTGAGGGCTGAGCGGGTCACGGCGTTGTTGACAAGCACATCGCACCGCCCGGCCCGCGCGATGATGGTCTGATGCAGGGCTTCGATGGACTTGTCTGACGACAGATCAAGCGACAGCGCTGTGACATCAAAACCGCGCGAACGTTCTTCGGCTGCGACTGCCTCTAGCTTGGCCACATCGCGCGCGGCAATAAACGTCCGCGCCCCAGCCTCGGCCAAGGCGGCAACGATCTGGCGGCCGTAAAGACCCGCGCCTCCGGTCACCAAAGCCACCTTGCCGACCAGTGAAAAGCTTTCCATCACTCCCATGGCTCTACTCCACCTCACTCAGAAACACTTTGAGCCCGCCCTTTTCGCGGCTTTCGATGCCTGCGATCACCAGTCGCATCAGTTCGTGGGTCTCAGCCCAAGGCACTGGCGGTTCACCGCTGCGCAAGTAATTCACAAAGCCCACCAGTTGCGTCTTGAACGCATGGTAAGTGTCCATGAATTTTATCTGCACCCCGCCTGAGGTGCCAGCCAGTGTCAGCATGCCAAACCCGCCGCTCATGTCCTTGGTCACCTGCACCAGAACATCAATGCCGTCGCGGTGCCGCAGATGGACGATGTTGCTGGTCTCGTCCCCGATGTTTTGCACCCAAACATAGCCGGGGCCGGTGATCGGATAGACCGACTCCAAGGCGTGGATGCCGTAAGCCTCCCAAGATTTGGCCATGGTTGCCCCGATATGACGAAGCTTGCCAAGGGCGTGCGTTGAGCGGTGATAGGGCACAAGTTCTTTGGCAAAGCGCATGCAAGATGAACTGATCAGCGGCTTGCCCTCGGCCACCCATTTCGAAAACTGCGCCAAATCGGCGCGGTTGTCACACAGCGGTTTGTCGATAAAGACCGGGATGCCGGCCTCGATAAAGGGACGGGCGCGGGCGACATGCTCGAACCCCTTGTCGGTTGCGATCAACACGGCGTCGACCTTACCAATCACATCCTCGGGCCGTTCGGCGATGTTGGGGATCAGCGCCACTTTCGCCACATCCACCGCATCGGCGGGATTGTCGGTCCAGACATGGGTGACCTTCGCGCCCGCAATGCCCAGTGTGCTGGTCGGTTGCTTGACGATATAGTCCCTAATGCCCGGATAGGGGCAGGCGTTGAGCGCGTGGGTATCATAGCCGCCGTTGACAATGATGCTCCACGAATAGGGGTGGCCGTTGCCCTCCACCATCCCGAGCATGGCGAGACGGATCTGGTCTTTCTGGATAGGAAAATCGGTCATATCTGGTCCTTACCAAGCGGTCCAGCCGCCATCGACGTTGAGGCATTGGCCCGTGACGTAACTTGCGGCGTCGCTCAACAAGAAGGCCGTTGGTCCTGCCATCTCTGCCTGCCGACCGATGCGGCCAAGCATGGCAGACCGGGCGAGGTTGCCCATGAATTCGGCCGAATCCTCCTGTGTCGACGGGTGCGGATAGGGCCCGGGTGCCAAGGCGTTGACGCGGATGTTGCTCGGCCCGAAGTGTCCGGCCATATAGCGGGCCATCTGCACCATCCCCGCCTTGCCCGCGCCGTATTCGATGGGATTGGGGGCCATGCCGTCGGGATAATTGGCCGGATTGGGCGCCACGACCCCGTACATCGAAGCATAAAGCACTATGCTGCCGCCACCGTGCATGTGCCTGGCCGCCTGCCGCGCCAAAAGGAACGTGCCGGTGAGGTTGAGGCGGTTGGCACGGTCAAAATCGGCTGGGGTCAGTTCGTCGAACCGCTTGCCGGTCGTCCCATAGGTCGCATTCACCAACCCCCACAGCGTGCCAAAGCGGTCAGCGGCTGCCTTGACGCAGCCAAGAACCGACATCTCGTCGCCGATGTCGAGTTCAACCGTCATCACAGCGCCGCCCTGCGCGCCAATTGCCTCTTTGGCTGCGGCCATGCGGGCCGCGTCGATGTCAGCGATCACGATATTTGCGCCCAGTTGCGCCAAAAGCTTGCAGCACGGCAGGCCAAGATACCCAGCACCGCCTGCAAACAGTATGGTCCTGCCGCTGAGATCAAAGGGTTTCATAGGCCGATAATCCTCTTTTCAAGCCAAGATTGCTTGGCGGCCAGCGCGACGCGCAGATTGTCGCGCGCCTCATCCAGTGTTGCCAGCCAGCAGGGTTTGCCTTCGATCGCATCCAGCATAGCATTGGCCTGCAGCTTGAAGCGGGCCTGATGCGCCTCGACGGGCACCAAGCCTTGCATGTAATTGTGATCTTCTTTCCAGATGCCACTGTCGTCGTCCGCAAATTTAAGCGCCGAGTGGTCGATCATCAGGTTTCCAGTGGTTCCGATGAACTCGAATGTCGCGATATTGGGCTTTTGGAACTGATTGATGGTGACATTGGCCATGGCACCGCTGGCAAAGCGGATGCAGACAAGGCATGTATCCTCGGTGTCGGTGCCCGTCAGCACCAGTCGGTCAGACATGCAGCTGACATCCGTGGGCTTGCCCATGATCCAGATCAGCATGTCAAATAGGTGGCTTGCCGCATCAAGGATAGCGCCGCCGCCCATTTCTGGCCGGGCGTAGTAGGTTTGCTGAAAATCTGGCCGGTATTTTGGAAACTCTTGCGAGGCGTTGAGATAGGCCAGCCGCAGCGTGCCGATCTTACCCGCGACGATCTGGTTGCGCAGCGCGATCACTTCCTCCGCCACACGACGGATATAGCCAACACGCGCCTCGACCTTGTTGCGGCGCACCAAGTCCAGCGCCTTGTCGACTCCCTCCATCGTCACCGAAAGTGGCTTTTCCACCATGAAGGCCAAGCCCGCCTCGGCGCAGTGCTGCATTAGGGGCACGTGAAAATTCGCTGGAGCGCAAATCACCGCCAAGTCGAAATGCGAAAGGGGGGCGTCGGCGATGTTGGCATAAGCTTCGGTGATGCCGAAAAGTGCTGCGGCTTCGGCGCGGCGGCCGGAATCGGGTTCGACGATGGCAAGGCTGGCGCGGCCCGTCTGGCCGTAACCCTTCAGGTGGCGACGACCGATGCCACCGTTGCCTATGATGAGGACCTTCTTCACGTCACTCTGCCTCGCAATATCATGCCGGATCAGGGCGCACGGATTGTGCTCTAGACGGCGCATTCAGTTATATTATGTTGTTATGTTAACCACATATTTTGAAGGGCTGTCAATCGCGACTGTGGGCAACCTGAGAAAAACCCTCCGAGGTGGTGCTTGACAGGTTTTAAAAATGTTATTATTATAATGTGATAAGTTAACCCCACCATAGCAGGGAGCATCTCGATGGTTGCCAAGCCAAAGGTTCTGATTACCGGTGCCAGCGGGCTCATCGGTAGCCTCGTGATCAGGGATCTCTCTGACAAATACGACTTCAGCGGACTAAGCCGCCGTCCAGTGGCGGGCATTGTTCATACGCAGGCCGATATTACCGATCCGGCGGCGATGCGCAAAGCGGCAGCTGGCATGGACATGGTGCTGCACCTCGCCGCCGAGACCCAAGATTATGACAACTGGGACAAGGTGATGGCCAATACGATGGGTGGCACCCTCAACATGTTCCGCGCAGCACAAGAGGCGGGCGTAAAGCGCGTTGTATTCATGAGTACTGGCAGCACGATGTGCGGATATGAGTGGTACAAAGGCTCGCCCTACGGCAAGCTTGCGGCCAACGATCTGCAAAGCCTGCCTGCGGGCGAAAAGATGCTAACCCACACTGACCCGCCCCGCCCTGACAGCTTCTATGCCGTGGGCAAACTGTTCGGCGAAAACACCGGCCGGCTGTTTTCCGATCACTATGGCATGTCGGTAATATGCATCCGCCTTGGGGCGGTGCTGATTGGTGATAAGCCGGAAATGGTGCGCCACTTCCCCGGATACCTCGCCCAGACCGACGCAGTGCAGATGGTGGGCAAATGCCTTGGCGCGCCTGACAGCATACGATTCGACATCTTTGATGCCATTTCGGACAATTCTCGGCGCTGGCGCGATACGGATCACGCCAAAAATTTGATCGGATGGCGGCCCACGGGCTCCTCTGACAATTTTGATATCACAGCCCTGTCCTCCTGACCCCAGCCGGACAGGTTTGCTGCTTACAACCGGGCGCGCTGCGTGTCCGGCTGTTTGGCATTTTCCAGAGAGCATTGAATTTTACGCAACGGTGCATCCGGTCAATTGACCTGCGATGGACGCAAAAGGATCCAAGATCCGCGCTTGACACACTAAAAATGACATGGTTATTATATTAATAACATATTATGGTGTCGAGGGGAATCGGATGCCAGGGCTGTGCGAGATCATCGGCCCGTTGCCTGAGTGTCGCCCGAGGCGCAGCGCGGTACCGCCATCATCTGACAAACTGTCCTCGGCCATGGATTGGCCAGGGCACCCGAAAACCGCGCGGCAGAAAATGTTCTGCGCGATGAGATCCAGGACGCCGCTGTCCCAGCCGATCTTTTCGCCCGACACCGCCTTCGCTGAAGGAATGGCGCGGCTGGACGGCACGTTGATAGACCTCTCTGCGCACGCGGCCATCGCCGTGAAGACGGTGGAAAGTTGGACCGGAGGAATGCCGACGCGCGGGCCCTTCAGTCGAAGCACAACCAGCAACAGGACCAGCAACAGGAGACGTTTATGAGTAAGTTAAAAGCCATTGCAGTGGGATTGCTTCTGCAGACTGCCCTTACGGGAACGCTGAGCGCCCAGGCGCTTAACGGCAATCCACTGTCCGATGTCCGCGTCCGGCAGGCGATCGCTTATGCGATCGACAAAGACACGATCATCGCGACCATCTTTGACGGCAACGCCGTCCGCGCGGACGGTCTGCTGCCCGCCGGGCCGTTCAAAAGCCCCAACCTTGACCCCTATAGCTACAACCCCGACAAGGCGCGCGCCTTGCTGAAGGAAGCCAACTGGGATCCAGAACGCACGCTTGAAATGGTGTACTACTACGATGACCAGACGACGGCCGATCTGATGACGGCCTTGCAGGCCGAACTGGCCGATGTTGGTATCAAAATGAACTACCACCTGCTAACCGGCGACGTTGGGGCGACACTCAGTTCAATTCCCGCCGATCCCAAAGGCAAGTCCGTTGTCACATGGGACCTTGGCTATGGCGCCAGAGCGGCCATGGTGATGCAGGAATATTTCAACGACTACGCAACTGGCAAAGCCAGCAGCGACGCCTATCCCGGCTCGCCCGAAATGGACGCGTTGATTGCAGCCTCCAACGCCACCGCCGATCAGGACGGCCAGATCGCAGCCCTGATGGCGATCGACGAGAAGATCAATAAGGATCTTATCAGCATCCCGTTTTACAACATCCCGTTGCAGGTGGTGGAGAGCACGCGCCTGAGCCGCAACGGCGAAGCCTACGGCAACGAGCAGTTCAACTACAACTGGGGTGTCCAGAACTGGACAATCGAGCCGGACGCAGATGGCAAGACGGTGATGTACACCAATGCCGGACCACAGGATAACTACTTCCCGGTTCCGTGGACAGACCTTGGCTTTTTTGCCTCCAACAAGCTGACCTTCGCGCATTTGCTGTTCGCCAAGGGCGATCTTGGCGGTGTTGCCGGCGGTGATCTGGCCGAGACGTGGACGGTCAGCCCCGATGGCTTGGCGGTGACTTTCACGCTGCGCAATGGCTTAACTTGGCAGGACGGCACGGCGATCACGGGTGACGACGTCACTTGGAGCATCGAAGCGGCGCTTAAATACCCGACGCTGCACGGTGTGCTGGCCAACACCTTCAACTCGATCGAAGGTGCCGCCGATTACATTGCGGGCACTGCTGAGCATATCTCGGGCTTGAGCGTAGACGGCGCGACCATCACCCTCAAGATGGCCAAACTTGACCCCAATGTTCTGGCGGCTTTCGCCCAATTCGCCCCGCTGCCCAAGGCGCAGTTCGCCGGTGTTGATCTGACCTTGCTGGGACAAGCTCCCTATTGGCAGCACCCGATTGGCTCGGGCCCCTATGTGATCGAGGATGCCAAATTCGGCGACTACGCCTCGTTCACCCCGTTCGAAGGCTATTGGGGTGGCAAGGCCAAGATCGAACAGATCATCGCCTTTGCCAGCCAAGACGGCGACAAGAACCTCGTGAAGAACGTTCTGGCGCATCGCTTTGACTTCGGCATCACCAAGGTGACAGCGGAAGTCAAGACCCTCAAAGAGCTGGATTTCGTGCGGTTGACGCAACTCGATATCCCCTACACCCGTATGATCTGGGTGAACCAGTACGACAAGTAAGCCTCTGCGTGACAGCGAGGGGCGCTTTGGCGCCCCTCTGCCCCCGACCCGGTTCTGTTGAGGACATGCCATGCTGACCTTCATCATCCGACGCCTGATTATTCTTATCCCCACGGCGATTGTCGTCAGCTTTTTGATTTACCTCGCCCTTGATCTTACGCCCGGCGATGCTGTCTCCCATATGATTAGCCCAGAACGCACGGCAGATCCTGCCAAGCTTGCCGAATTGCGCCAAAAGCTCGGCCTCGATGCGCCGCTGGTTGTGCGCTACTGGATTTGGATCACTGGCGTGTTGCAGGGTGATTTCGGCTACACCATGACAGGCGGCGCGCCGATATCGTCGGTGCTTGCCAGCAGGTTGCCAGCGACCCTTGAACTCTCTGGTGCGGCACTGGTTTTGTCGACGATCATCGGATCCATTCTGGGCACACTCAGCGCGTTAAAACGCGGGTCTGCCACCGACAACATCCTCACCGTGGTGGGCATGATCGGCGTGTCGATCCCGGAGTTCTTCTTCGGCCTCGTGGCAATCATGGTCTTCGCCCTTCAACTGCAATGGCTTCCAGTTGGTGGCCGGTTGCTGCCGAGCTATTCAAGCTATTGGGACCATATCCCTAACCTTGTTATGCCCGCGCTGGTGCTGTCGATCATGATGACGGCCGGTGTGATGCGCTATGCCCGCTCGTCTATGCTTGACGCGATGGGCCGCGAATTCATCAAGACGGCGCGCTCCAAGGGCTTGCCCGAATGGCGGGTGAACCTGCTGCACGGCTTTCGCGTTGCGCTGACGCCCGTGATCGTTCTTGTAGGCTTCCGCCTGCCGATGTTGATAGGCGGATCGATGATTGTCGAGCAGGTCTTCCAATGGCCGGGCCTTGGCAATCTGTTCGTGACCTCGGTCAGCAACAAGGACCTGCCCGTGGTGATGACCGTAGCGCTGCTTTCGGTCATGGTGGTGCTTGTGGTTAGCCTTCTGATCGACGTTCTGACGGCCGTCATCGATCCCCGCGTCCGGCTGGGGACCTGACCATGGCAATCCTCGATATCTTTAACAGGCGCAGCCGCCTTGACCGCCAGTTCGATGAATTGCGCCGCCGCGAGGAAGCGGGCGAGCTGCACTCGGTCAGCCGCAGCCGCGTGGTGCGCAAGTTTCTCAACAACCGGCTGGCCGTTCTTGGCCTTGTGGTTTTCAGCATCATCCTTCTTGCCTCGATTTTTGCGCCACTGCTGACCCCCTGGGACCCCAGCAAAGTCAACCTGCGTGCCATGATGCAGGAGCCCTCGCTCGATCACTGGTTTGGAACCGACAAGACCGGACGCGATGTCTTTGCCCGTGTTCTGTACGGCGGGCGCATCTCGATCTTGGTGGGTTTGGGCAGTGCCTTGGTCTCTGCCGCCATCGGTGTTCTGATTGGCTGTTACACAGGCTATGTCGGCGGCTGGCTGGATGCGATTGCCTTGCGCGTTTCGGAGGCGATCATGGCATTTCCCGAGATCATTTTGGTGCTGATGCTGGTCACGATCATCGGCCAGTCTTTGTTCAACCTGATGGCCATCTTCATCCTTGGTGGTTGGTGCGGCATTTACAGGCTGACGCGGGCCCAGATGCTGTCGCTGCGCGAGGAGGAATATGTGCTGTCGCTGCGCAGCTTTGGCCTCAACCGGGCGCTGATCTGCTACAAACACATGCTGCCCAACGCGCTGGGGCCGGTGATGGTCAACATCACGCTCAGCACCGCAGCCTTCATCTTGCAAGAGGCTGGTCTGAGCTTTCTGGGCCTTGGCGTCCCCTTCAGCACGCCCACTTGGGGCAACATCCTGAATGCGGCGCAGAACCTGAGCGTGTTGCAGGACAACTGGTGGATGTGGCTGCCGGTCGGCCTGTTCATTTCGCTCTTCGTGCTTAGCGTGAACTTCATCGGCGATGGTCTGCGTGACGCCTCTGACCCCATGCAGCAAGGATAAAACGATGTCAGACGTCGCGCTTAGCGTTCGAGATCTCAAGACCTTCTTTTACACCAACCAGCGGTGCAACAAGGCCGTCAACGGCCTGTCGTTTGATATCAAGAAAGGCAAGACGCTGTGCGTTGTGGGCGAAAGCGGCTGCGGCAAGAGCGTGACCGCCGCGGCCATCATGCAACTGCTGCCAAGGCTGTCACGCATCGAGAGCGGCTCGATTGTCTATCACAGCGACCAAGGCGACATTCACATCGAACAACTCGCGCGAAACGGCGCCAAGATGCGGGCGATCCGCGGGGCTGAGATCAGCATGATTTTCCAAGATCCTATGACCGCCCTCAATCCGGTCTTTACGATTGGTGCGCAGATCGCCGAAAATCTGCTGTACCACTCGGCCCTACGAGGCCGACACTTGCGCGACAAGGTCATCGACCTGCTTCGCACAATGGGCATTCCCCTGCCCGAACGGCGCATTCGTGACTATCCGCACCAGTTTTCGGGCGGTATGCGCCAACGCGCCATGATCGCCATGGCAATGGCCTGCAACCCCAAAATCCTGATCGCCGACGAGCCGACCACGGCGCTGGATGTGACCATTCAAGCGCAGATTTTCGAGTTGATGGTCAACCTCAAGCGCGAGCACGGCACCGCCATCATGCTGATCACCCATGACATGGGCGTGGTGGCCGAACTGGCCGATGACGTCGCGGTCATGTATATGGGCAATATTGTTGAGGCCGGAACTGCAGAAGAGGTGCTGCGCCACCCGGTTCATCCCTATACCCGCGCGCTGCTCGCCTCGATCCCGATCCTTGGACGCGGCCGCAACCAGGTCATCGACGCTATTCCGGGATCAACACCCGACCCGTTTGATCGCCCGCCGGGGTGCCAGTTCGCGCCGCGCTGCCAGCACCGTGTCGCCGCTTGCGAGACGATGCCGGCCGAAACCTACACCTCCCCGACACATCGCATGATGTGCTGGCGCTATGAGGAGCTTGCGGCCAATGGCGCGTGATGAGCAGATCATCCTGAAACTGCGGGGGGTCAAAACGCACCTGCCAATCAAGGCGGGGCTTTTTGGCAACACGGTGGGCCATGTCAAGGCGGTCGATGGTATCGATATCGACGTCTACCGTGGCGAGGTTTTGGGCCTTGTCGGGGAAAGCGGCTGCGGCAAGACCACCCTTGGCAAGACCATTCTGAATTTGGTCAAGGCGACGGCTGGAGAGATCTTTTATTGCTCGCCCACCGAGGATGTCGAACTCACAGCCCTTAACAACCGCGACCTTGACCCCTACCGAAAGCGGCTGCAGATCGTCTTTCAGGACCCGCATTCCTCGCTTAATCCAGCCTTCACGATCTTCGGCTCGCTTGAGGAACCGCTGAAGAAATACGGTGTCAAGACGCGCGCACAACGCCGCAAGATCATAGGCGACCTGCTGGAGTCTGTGAACATGCGCCGCGAATACATGGACCGCTACCCGCACGAATTCTCGGGCGGCCAGCGGCAACGCATCGGCATCGCCCGCGCCCTGTCGGTCGACCCCGAGCTTGTCATCTGCGACGAGGCCGTCAGCGCGCTGGACGTTTCTATTCAGGCACAGGTGCTGCAGGTGCTGATGAAGCTCAAGCGCGAGAAGAACCTGACCTATATCTTCATCACCCATAACCTAAGCGTCACCGAATATATCTGCGACCGCATCGCGGTGATGTATCTGGGCCGGATCGTGGAGCTGTGCCGGTCCGAGGATCTTTATGCGCGGCGGCTGCATCCCTATACTCAGGCCCTGCTGTCGGCCATTCCGGTCGCCGATCTTGACCGGCGCAGCCAGCGCGTGGTGCTTGAGGGCGATGTTCCCAGCCCCGTCAACCCACCCTCGGGCTGCCCGTTCCACCCGCGCTGCCGGTTCCGGCAGGACATCTGCAAGACCGTTGTGCCCGAACTCAAACGCTATTCCATCGACGGCCGCGACGATCACCACGCGGCCTGCCATCTCATCGACGCCCCCGTAGCTGCCGCCTAAGCGGCGCTCATCAGTCCAAGGAGCTTTCCATGCCCGCCTTCGACATCAAGTCCATCAAGGGTGTCATCCCCGCGATGGTGACGCCCTTTGACGAAAACGAGGCGCTTGACGAAAAGCGCCTGCGCGCCGTCGTCAATTTTTTGATCGAACGCAAGGTGGAGGGCCTTTATATCACCGGTTCAACTGGCGAATCCTTTCTGATGTCACCCCAAGAGCGCAAGCGCGTTGTCGAGATCACGGTCGAAGAGGTCAAGGGCCGCATCCCAGTTATCGCCCATATCGGGGCCATCGGTACGCGCATCTCGATTGATCTTGCCCAGCACGCCGAGGCTGCGGGCGTCGATGCGATATCCTCGGTTCCGCCGTTCTACTGGGGCTTTTCGGCCGACCAGATCCACGGCTACTACGCTGATATCACAGACTCTACCAGCTTGCCGATGATCGCCTACAACGTGCCAATGGCAGCCCTTGGATTTGATGTGATCAAGCGCATCGCCACCATTCCGGGCCTTGCCGGGGTGAAGTACACGGCGGCGACCCATGCCGATATCTTGCGCATCAAACAGGATATCGGCCAAGATTTCATTG
>JBAXLX010000039.1:0-16059 GCA_037134595.1 Pseudomonadota bacterium | reverse complement strand
CCCCGGCCTGAGTGATCGTCGCCAAAGCGCCAAAGAATGTGCCCGCGTTGTCCAGTTGGGTGCTGTTGCCCTGTGACCCGAGGCCCACCATCTTTTGCTGGTGTTGGCGCTCAAGGCGTTCAAGGGCCGCGTGACGCCCGCCAAGCGCTGCCAGTTGGGCATCTGTCGCCGTCCCTAGCAGGGTCTGGCTTTCGGTGTACCACGCGTCTAGCGCCTCGCGTTGGCTCTGAAGGTCTTGCAGCAGAGTATCGAGGGCGGCTGATCCTTTACTACCCCCGCCGCCGCCGCCGCCGCCGCCACCGGTTGCCGGGTGGCTTTCGGCCCAGGTATCCATCGGGGCGCCGGTGATTGCCCGCCCGCCAAGGTTTGGACGTTTAACACCAGATGCACGACCCAACATACCCGGCAACTCGCCAACAGCAGCCATTGCTTCTTGGGCGCTTGCCGCCAGCCCCCGCACACCATTCCGCAAGCCATCGATCTGTGACAAGGCGTCCGATAGATCAATTCCGCTGACCTGAGCAATCACCGATATAAAATTCTCAGCTTCTGTAGTTGCGTCGAATAACCCTTTTTGAAACTGACCCTGCGAAATCTTCCCGTTTTGTAGATCGAGGGTCAGTTGTTCGATCTTATCAGATAGGTCGGAAACGATAACTGCGGCTGGCTGTGTATTCTCAAGGTCCATCAGCGTTTGAACCACACCCGCAAGAGCATCGGTTGTGCGCCTGGCTGCAGCCGTCAGGGCGTCAAGTTCCGGCGTTGCCGAAACATCTACCACCGGCCCCGGATGTGCCTCACCTAAAAGATGCAGGCTTGCAATATAATCTGCAGCATTGCCTGCATCCGAAATCATCCTGCTAAAAAAATCGGCACTTTCAACTAAAGCCGTTTCAAACATCACTTTGATTTTGCCAGATAGCATGTCGAACTTATCATCGAGCGCCGCGCCCTTAGCGACTAATGAACTATCCAACACATAGCCGCCATCCTTTGCGGCCTTTATCATGGCATCGATGGCAGGCGCTCCACCTTCAAGTGCGCCGACCATAGCCTTGCCACCGCGCCCAAAGGCATCCGTCACCAAGGCCATTTTTGAGGCAGCATCAGGGGCCGCATTCACCAGGTCGGCATAGACTTTGAGCAGATCGCCGGTATTTTTCAATTCTCCGTTTTGGTTCCTGATCGATATGCCATTCTTGTCAAGCGTGTCTTTCAGGGTGCCCGTACCTTGTGCGGCCTGGCCGATCCCATCGACGAACTTGTCTAAAGCGCCCCGCGCCTCGTCCGTCGCTATGCCCTGCAGTTTGAACCCGTGCTCAAGACCCTGCAGGGTGTCAGTGCTTAAGCCCAGGCGATTGGCCGCATCGTTCAAGTCACCAATGTCACCGATCACGCCGCGAATGTTGCTGGTGATGTCGCCAAAGGCTGAGGCAATAAGCCCCCCTGCAATGCCCCCGGCAAACGACATGGCAAAGCCGCCAATCTTGCTCGACACATTGCCCAAGGCAGAATTCAGCGCCTTTGATCCGAACATTGCATCGGTTTCCATCCGGCTGGCCATCTTGCGGCTTTCGGATTGAATTTTTTGATAAGTCCGGGTGCCGCTCTTTTCAGCCTGTATCATCCGCTTTTCGAATTCGGCGATACGGGCCTCAAGCATCACGACAAGGCGTTCGTCAGCGTTTCCTGTGCTTTCGCTCATGTTGTCCACATGTCCTTGCTAAACCAGGCCGCGCCGGTCACAAACCGTTCGCCCCCGGCCTCGGCCCGTGCCACGGCCATTGCCATGGCAACTGCCCCGTCGATTTTGTTTCCCGACTTGCCCTTGTGCATCATGCGATTTCCCGCCCGGTCAGTTTCGACCTGGACGTTCTCGACGTTCCACCGCAGCACCGGGTGGCCTCCGTGGCGCAGCTGCCCCGCGATAATGGCCCGCTCAAGTTCCTTGACTGCCGGGGCCATGCTCACCCAGCCCTGGCGAAACTCCACCGCAGGCAAGCCGTCCTCGATCAGACGGGCCATGATCTGCCGCGCAAAGGTCACATCAAAGGCAATTTCTTGCACGTTGTAGGTCGCACAAAGTTCCCTGATCTTGGCCTCAACCGTGTCCAGATCGACGGTGTTGCCGGGGGTCGGGATAATATGATCCTCTTGCGCCCACTTCACATAATCCACGCCGTGCCGGTCGCCTCGCCCCCGCAAGTTGTCTTCAGGGCAAAAGAACCACGGTTTGACGATGTAGCCGCCCGCCTCATCCCGCCAGGCCGCAACAATCACCGTGAGGTCTTCGTTTTTGGATAGATCGACGCCCAAGAAGCAAGGCGTTTGGCTCATTTCCAGATCGTCTAGATCGATGGCCCAGGCACCCCGATCATAAATGTGCATCTCGACAAAGGGCGAAAGTGAACTGTCGAGCCAGCGGTTTAGGTTGAACTGTAAAAAGCTGTCCCGTTCAAACGGTGAATTGACCGCCTTTTTGGCTTTGTCCACAAACGCCGCCATGTCGGGATAGCCGTAATCCATGCCGGGATTGACCGCTCGCCAAATTTCCGGGTCTTGCCAATCGTCATCGGGTTCCGCCATAAAAATAACAGGCAAGGTTGCAGGGTCATCCAACTGGCGCTTTTGAACCCGAATTCCATATTCGACCGCCTTCCAAGCGAGGTTTTCTTGGCCTCGACCCGCCGTTGTCAGCACAATGTCGAGGGTGCCGGCCACTTTCACCAGGGCGCTGTCGAGGGCCTCATATTGCATTTGGCCTTTGGAACCAGCCCAAGCATGCAATTCGTCTTTGATCACCACGTTGGGCGTCTTGCCGTGCAGCGTGTTGCCGTCCGCCGCCACCGCCACATAGCGGCTCGAACTCTCAGCGTGCATGATCCGGCTGATATATTCGCGCACCTCAAGGCGTTTTCTTAGGCGCGGGTCGTGGTCCACGATCATCTTGCATTCACCAAAAAGCTCTAAGGCTTGCTCATGAGCTGATGCGGCTGACACGATCAGTTGCCCCGGCTGGCGCTCTGGCCCGATCAAATGCAGCAACACCAGGCCCGCGCCCAGGCTGGTCTTGCGGTTGCCGCGTGGCAGAACGCCGACCACGCGGCGCACGATCCGCCGCCCCGCCTCATCGCGGGGTCCATAGATCGCCTTGACGATGGCTTGTTGCCACGGGTCCAGTTGAAAGGGATGGCCTAGGGCAGGGTTTTTGGGGTGCCGTAGCTTTAGCAGAAAATCAACCGCCCGTTGCCCGTATCCAAACGGATCGGGTATCAAGTCCGGGTTGTCGATCCATTCAGGCCGCAGCATGTCGCCCCCTTAAAAGTCAAAAAGCCCGTCTTGGTCATCATCGCCGCCGACTGTCGGCCTTGATCTTGACACCGGCGACACGCCTAGTTCCGCGCCCAAAAGCCGCGCGGTGTTCATCGCGTCTTTTTGAACTTGGACCGCCGGGTTCTTTTGCATCTTTGACAACACGGGGCGGCCTTCATCATCGAGGACGACCGCGCCTTGCTTGTCTAAAGCGTAAATCTTGATGATCACGCCATCGCGTTGGAGTGCTCGTTCCATGTCGCGGCTTTGGCCGATTGCCATGCAGTAGCTTTCGAGAATTCCCAGATCGGCCTTGGTCAAAATCTTGCGCTCGACCAGCAGGGGCGTGACCCGTTCCCATTCTTCCCGCGCCGCCAGGGTGAACCAGGACGGTGCCGGGGTGTCGGTCATTACGTCCCGCTCAAGGCGGATATGAGGCTTTGCACCCTTCATGGCGAGGCGCGCGACATGGCGGCGCGAAGTGAAAACACCCCGTGCGAGGTCTTGCCATCAGGGTCGTACAGGCTCCGCATCCACAGAATGTCGAGGCTGGAAAAATACCAAGGCCCAGACATAGGCAGCGCCCCGCCCCGCAGCGCCTCATTGATGGCGCCCATGATCTGTTTGACCCCGTGCAAGGTCGGTTCTTCTTTCCAGATGTGCAGGGTTTGCATGATCTGCACCCGGCTGACGCCGTAGGTATCAGACCCCAGCGGCATCGTTTGACCCTCGCCGCAGACAATCGAAGGCGATGGCTTGCGGTTCTGCCGGTAGAGAATATGGGCCGCAGGCACCAAGGCCAGGACGGCTGCAGTGGTCACAAGCCGGTCGCGGATCGCCATTTCAAGGGAATAGTCGGCGCTCATTTGACCCCCTTAATGGCTTTAGAAATTGCCCGTTTTATTTTTGACGCAGCCCGCTTTCTGGATAGCCGGAACCCTGGCCAGAAAAAGGGCTGCGCCTCGGCATTCTTTGTGCCGTATTCGACAAGGTGGCCATAGCGCACCTTGGTGTTGCCCACGGTCACCGCCGCCGACAGCATATCCACGACATGACTGCCGCCAGGCTGGCTGTAAGCCGGGGTCGATCCGCCGGGGGGCGTGACGGTGATTGACGCCATCAAAGCCCCGGTGTCTTGCGGCGCTAAAGCCGCTTGGGTGTCTGCTACGATCTGCGCGGCCTGGGCCAATGGCACCGCAAGGCAGTCCCGCGCCGCTTGCGGGATGGCCTTCAGGCGCTTTTGGAAAGAAGCCAGACCCTCGCCCATGTCAGAACGCCCAATCTCTAAATTCTGTCCAAAGCGTTTCGATCCAGATCGGCGCTTTGTTGATCATGCTGGTGGCCTCATCATGGCCGCGCTGGTCCCACCAGTGCGCCGCAAGCTGCAACACGGCTTGGCTTAGGGCCGCTGGGATTGGGTCTTGGTTTGGCCCGCCGAACCGTTCCTCGATCACAAAACCCACAGCACTTTCGATATAGGACAGGGCTGCATCCAAAAGGTTTTGCAAAAGCGTGTCGTCAGTGCTGCCAATGTCCGGGGTGAAGGCCAGTTGCGCCTTAAGCCCTTGGATCGATGCGACTTCCCCAGCCATTGAAAACTCCAATTCTCACAAAACACATACGAGGCACCCCCCGCCGGTCCCCGCGATGTGCGGGAAGTTGTCAGCCACCCCCCGGGGGGATGGCCAAGGTCATCATGGGTTGGGCGGGATCGCCACAGGTTGGCAGTTGATGGCAATTGTGGCTTTGCGCTTGGCCACGTCCTCGGTGCCACCGAAGCTGTCCTCAATCGCCATCACCTTGGCGATGAACAGCCGTTGCGATGAGGTCGGGGTTGGCACCAAGGTGTGGACACCCGATTGAGTGCCCGAGGTTGTGATAGCAGCACCGCCTGCAGTTGCCGCAAGGGTAAAGGTCGTTGTCAGCGGCACCGTGAGCACATAGTAGAACGTACCTGCCACAATGCCGGTCGGCAGCGCGCCGGTGGTGCTGAACTTGACTTGCGACCCAATGGAAAGGCCGTGCGCCAGAGGCGTGGTGAACACGCCAGGCGCTGCAATCGTGCCGGTAACAGTCTGTGTCAGGCCCGCCACCGCTGCGTCCGTCATCAAGATGCGGAAGGGATAATCACCAATGGCTTGCTCGGCTGTAGCCAGGAGTATCTGGCCTGCATCGATGGCGTCATGGCCATACACCAAATCCATTGTGCCAAAGTCCCGCGCACCCTTCACCCTGCGCTTGAACGCTGGAAAGAGGGCATCAAACTCGACAGGCTTTGATCCGACCACAAGGGGCTGCAGGCTTTCGGCCTCGCCAATCGTGTTCCAGACCACCGCCGAGAAGTCAGACACTGAAAAGGCCGTGGCCTTCATTGCCAGGGCTGCAGACCCAATCTGCATTTGCAGGCCCGCCAAACTGTAAAACATCACCGCCGCCTTTCTTCGCGCTGTTTTGCGCCGTTGTGGCAAGGCGCACAGAGTGCCTGCCAGTTTGAACTGTCCCAGAATAAAGTCTGATCGCCCTTATGGGCCTTGATATGGTCCACCACCGAGGCAGGCTTATCGCACCGGGTGCAGAGGGGATGCTTGTAAAGATATGCCTTGCGGGCCTTGTCCCAGGCCGAGGTGTAGCCACGGGCCGAACTGGATGGCCTGCGCTCGTCATAGATCGCCTTGCGTGCCGTCTCGGCCTTTGCTTCACAGGGGCAGCGTTCAACGGCCACCACCAAAGCACCGCACCGACAAAAGCGAGGGGCACGCAAGGCCATGAAACGACCCCTTAAGCCACAGGCCGCTTGTTGACTTCGACCAAGGCCACAGCCCCGATCACCAAAGACGTGCCTGAGGTATAGACACCAGCCAAGCGGGCGTAGCGTTTAGACCCAAGGTAGCCGAGGCGATAAGAGGCGTTGGCGACCAGCGTAGCGGGGGCATCTGATTGCACCTCTGCAGTGCCAACATCAGTCCAAGTCGAACTGTCGGCACTCTCTTGCAGTTTGGCCCCGAAGATGGCCGACCCGACCAGTGCGCCGGTCGCCACAGCAAAGATCGCCGACCGGCACCCAAAGAGGTCGATTGAAGTGCCCGTAAAAGCCGCCGTTTGCGCCGCTGGTTGAAGCGCAATGCGGTCGTCAAGGCTGGAGTAAATGTCGCGCATTTGAGCGCCTTTCACCTAAGGGTCAGGCACGGGGCAGGATCGCCCCGGCCAAGGTCATCATCAGGTCAAACTGACCTTGAATTTCTTGAACTTGAACGGTGCGAGAACATCTGCGCCCACCATGCGGGTGGCATGAATGCGGGTGCGCTGGTTTGCCGCTTGGCTGTAAGGATCGACCAGCATTGACATCGCGAGGCCATCCACGATCCGATAGCCCGAAAAGTCACCGTAGAGGATCGGGAAGGTGTTCGCGCCCACGTCGGGCATGTCCAAGCACTCCACCACTGGACGGCCCAACAGCGTCTCCGGCTGGCCATCCTGCAGGCTGCGCTGCCACAGATAGTTGCCGGTCGTGTCTTTGAGGGTGCGCACAGCGGACAGGGTGGTGCCGTTCATCACCCAAGTGCCTTTGTTGCGGTAGGTCATGGGCATTTTGTAAAAGCCCTTGATAAGCCCGTCAGAGGTTATAAGGGCCGCGTCCAGCATCGGCACATAGCCAATGTCCGCGTTGGTCATAATGCCCACCGGGTCGAGGACACCCGAACCGCTGACAAAGGAAACGCTTTCCTTTTTGGCGAAGTCCTCGGCAATGGCCGCGTTAACCTCTGCAATGGCTGCAGGGGCAAACAGCAAGTTCTGGTTAGAAATGTCCACAAAGGTCGAAAGGCGGCGCAAGATGATTTCGCGCTGCCCGAACGGGTTGCCGGTGGTTTCCGGCACTGTGACCACTTCGCCGTGCCATGCAGCGCCCGACAAAAGGCCGCGCGTGGTGTAGATCACCGAGGGTTGCGAGGTGCCCGCAATCGAGGCCAAAGAACGGATTGGCGAAAACTCGATCAGATCGCGGATGATCTCGCCGCTGATCTCAGGCTGCGCCAGGTAGCCGCCCTGCGGATCGCTCGACACCATGAACGTCTTGCGCTCGGCATCGTTCAGACCTTGCGATCCGACCCGCAGATATTGCGCCCAGGCTTTCTTTTCAGCGCTCAGTTCCCCAGGGGCGACAATTGCCGGGGCTGGAAGGCGATTGGCCTTGGCCTCGATCTGGTCCATCCGCGCTGCGAGCTGCGCCGCGCCAGTATCTGCCGCTTTGGTTTCCTTGGGCATTGCGGCTGCAATTGCCACTGCAACTAAGTCATTCATGGCCTGCAACATGGCCGGGTCAAGATCGCTCATTGTCACCTTTCCGGCCTCGTTGGCCTTGGCTTGCGTTATTCGCGTGTCAGGGTGCATCGGCACCGCAACTACACTGACTTCAAAAAGATCAACCGCGACCAGATCGCGGCCACCGCCTTTACGGGGCATGGTTTTGGTGGCGATGTAGCCGATTGACAGGCCCGTGACGGCCTGGGCCAAGATCAGGGCCCGCACCTCTGCAGCCTTGGCCAGATCGGCAATCAACAAACGGCCCTTCACAAGCAGCCCTTGGGCTGTCTCTTGCACCACTTCCCAAACGCCGATTGGCTCGGCGGGGTTGTGATCCCACAACATCGGCAGCGGGGGCGACACGCCCTTGAACGCGCCGGGGCGCACAATGTCGCCGCCACGGTCCACTGTGTCGAAGATCGAGGCAAAGCCCTCAATCGCGCCCGCAGCGTCCACGGTCCAAGTGGCTTTTACCTCAATCCGCTGCATGATCGCCCTGCACAATCGGGAAGGGTAGGCGCGATGCGGCCCGGTTGTCGATCTGTGCTTGCAGCCATTGTCCAGCCCGCAAGAGGCGCAACTTGTTGACATGGGTGCAGGCCAAAGGCTGGCCGTCCTCGTAGGCTTCCCAGGCGAGGATAACGCGGGCCAACTGGTTAAGACGGGCCTTTTCGCGGGCCTCGGCATTGACGCGGCCATCATCGTCCGAGGCATCGGCGAGGTCATCGATCAAGGCAAGCCGCGCCTTGGCCTGTACGGTGCTGTCAGGTCCAGCGATTAAAAACCGCAGCCCGGTCGGCTTGCCCGCAATCGGATCAAGCGCCTCGAACCAAGCGCCCGCGTCTTGGTCTTCGCGGTTGCCGTAGAGGTCAGAAAGATCATACATCGGCCGCGGCCTTTTCAGGTTGGGCAGGCACCGGGGCAACAGCGCCCATCGATCCTTGCGGGTTGATATGGGGGTTTGCGAATTCATCGCCGCCGACATAGGGGCCAAGGCCCAGCCATTCGCGGCCCTCATTCGGGTTGATCGTTTTGGAACTGATCAGGCTTGAAATCGCCGTGGCACGGCTCACCAGATCGGCGCGGGTCATATCATCGCGGTCGGCCACGATCCGCTTGCCTGATCCGAATTCACACAAGGCCCGCGTTAACGCGCCCTCCATGACTTGCAGCCATGGCTCTAGGCAATAGATTAAGAATTCCGCCGAAAGTTGTTCCATATTGCCCCAGGTCGCCCGGTCCAGATCGAACAGCAGCGAGGGCGGGCAACCAAAGGCCCGCGCCATTTCTAGGATTTGAAACTTGCGGTTTTCGATAAACTGCGCATCGGTCGAAGAAAAACTAAAGGGCGTAAAAGACATGCCATCGTAAAGGATCGCCGTTTTTGACGAATTGGCGCTGCCCTCATGGGTTGACGACCAAGCAGCCCGCGCATTTAAAACCGCCTCTTGGCCGATCCCCTTGGGAATGTTCAAACTGCCCGAAGGCCGCGCCCCATT
The DNA here is from genome assembly GCA_037134595.1 of Pseudomonadota bacterium. Lineage (GTDB taxonomy): Bacteria > Pseudomonadota > Alphaproteobacteria > Rhodobacterales > Rhodobacteraceae > Stagnihabitans. Next base: position 6,946 of record JBAXLX010000039.1, on the reverse strand, counting down.
GGCAAACAATCGCGCCGCGTGATCGCTTAGGGCAATGCCGGTTCCGATAGCTTCCCGCGCCAAGGTCAGGGGCGCTTTGCCAAAGGGGGCGCGAACATGCACCACTTGGCTCAAGGGCAGGGTCAGGGGCGTACCCTGCACGTTGGCGGTGTAGAAGGGTTCGCCAGTCGCCTGGTCGTAGCGCACTTGCACAATGCCCGATCTGTAGCGGATGATTTCGCGGGGCTGGCCATTCACATGGTTCACCCAGGCAATGCCGCCCACATCATCCGACAGCGCATCGATCAACAGATCGCGCTTGAATTCAAAACCGCTGGTCCAAGGGTTGGCAGCGGTCGATAGCAGCACCGCAGCCGGGTCGTTCTCGACCTCTTGGCAAGTGCCGTCTGGCAAGTCTTGAAAAACGCAAAATTCAAAGCTGGCCACGGCCTCAGAAATCAGCCGCATGGCCCGCGACACCGCAGGCACCGACAAGGCTTGATCGCTGGTCACGGTTGCCCCGGTGACGGTCGGCACCATGCCGAACAGCGCCCACAGCGATGGGATTGGATCGGCAAGCCCTTTGGCCTCGACCCGTGCAGCAGCGTTGTGTTTGCGAAAAATGCCCATGCTAGTGGTTGTGACCGACCACTAGGCGTGGTGTCCATCCGCTTAAACCTGCCAAGTTCTGCCAAGTTCTGCCAAGTTCTGCCATCATGTCAGCACCTATGACCTTTCCACCGCGCCAGATCGTCCGGGTGCGCCGACCAGCGCCCGCCGACCTTGGCCACCGGCAAGTCGGTTTCGTCCTCGACCAGCCAGCGGTGCAGCGTCCGATCAGCCACCCCCAGCGCCGCTGAAATCGACTTGACGCCCCAAAGCCACCCGTCAGGTTTCGTCATCTCGCCCATTCCTAAGCCCTTTCTTTCAGCCACTCGGCCCACCGGCCAGCAATGCGAAAAGCCACGCTCTTGGCATCGTCCGAACGTCCTGGAACCGTCACCGGCATTTCAAAGCTGCCCTGATCGATGCGCAGCCCGATCAGGTCGAGGCTTGGGAAACCGTTGGCACTCAGCCAACAATCCCAAAGCGCCGCTTGGGCTGACCCTGCATCGATGCGGGTGGTTAGCACCGCTGGCATTTGCCCACCCTTGACGACGATCTGCGATGCGGCCCGCAGCAGCCCTGGTCTTTGGTTCATATTTGGTTGTTCTTTATTAGGGGGTGTGGGGGGGCCGCCAGAACTGGCGGGCGTTGCCGCCAAAACTGGCGGGCGTTCCCCCGCCAAAACTGGCGGGCGTTCAGCTTTATCGCCCGCCAATTCTGGCGGGCGTTCAGGCAGGCGCAAAATGATCGAAGCGGCCTTTTTTTGGCTCTCGCCACCTAGTCTAGTGATCCATCCGGCTGTCTGAAGTTCGAGCATGCAGCGCTCAATCGTCCTGATCGAGGTGGCGCAATCGTCCGCCAAGGTCTGATAGCCGGGGCGGCACTCGCCTGTTTCCGAGTTTGAAAACCCAAAGCCCAGGGCGCAGGCAACCAGCCGCGCCATTGGCGATAGGTCGCTGTCGCCGCGTACCAGCCGCAGCCAAACCCACCGATCCTTGGACCAGCCAGAGGGTGCTGGGGCGCGGAATTGAAGCACCTTAGACATGGCTGCACCGCCGATCTACGGGCGATTTTGCCATGCCTACAGGGGCGAATTTGCCCCTATCATGTTGCCAATTTGTGCTTGTTTTGTCTGGCCTGCCCGCAGACCCTAAGTGGCGGTTTTCAAAATAAAATAATTCACCTTTGCAATCCAGCGCATAGCCTGCCTGCCCACCCGCCAGAGTGGTCGCATTCGTCTAATCCAACAGCCCAAGCCGTGCAAGAGGCAAAGCCAGAAAAGGCCCCCCGCACCCCCCATTCATCTTGGCCCAAATACTCCACGGGGGCGCGGGGGTGTGAAACCCCCGCTTTTGACAACGGGTGCGGGGGTGTGAAACCCGCGCTGTGGCAAGGGTCACTCGACGCTAAACTCCGGCCCCGCGATATGCACCGCCAAAAGGCAACCGTTGGGCGTGTAAGAGTTGTGCTCTGACCCGTCGCGGTAAAACACCAGATCCCCGGCCTTCAGAACGCGCCCGTCGCTTTCATGCAGCTCGCCCTCAAGGATCAGGAATTGCTCATGGCCGTTGTGGCGATGCCCGCGCGTTGTCATGCCTGCGGGCATTTTGTAGACGTGAAAGCCGGTGCCCAGCGGGATGTCGCTGTCCAGTTGCAGCACGCCGTCGCCTAAGGCCAGGCCATCGGGGTAGACGAAGGGGTCAAAGGCAGCGGTGTGGATATTGGCGACTTTGCGGTCGGCGTCGTTGATCGGGCGCATCGGCGGTTCCTAGGCTAAGGGGTCAAGGCGCAGCGCTTCCAGCGCGGGCCAATCGGGGGCGGGGATCACTTCGGCCGCTTGTGTTACATCGCGGATCCAGCCGAACAGGGCCAGAAAGGGCGTGGGGCCGACCTTGGTCATATGGGGGCGGTGCGCCTCGTTCCAGACGGGGTGATGCGCGGGCTTGAGGATCAGCGGTGTTGCCGGGCCAAAGCGCCAGCCGTGCGGGCCGGTCAGGGGGGCGTAAAGCTCGGGCGCGGCGTGGTGGTGGTCGCGGTACAGCACATGCGGGGCGATCAGGAAAATGCCCAAGTCGTAATCGCGCGCCAGTACATTGCCCGCCTCGCCGATCAAACTGGCATAGGCATGGCCCTGCGCGAAATCCGCCCCGATGTCGTCCAGCGGGTAGCGGTCATAGGTGATCCACGTCAGATGCGGCGCTGCAGCTTCGATGGCTTGGGCCAGCGCCAGATGCGTGGCGCGCAAAGGGGCCAAGGCTGCGGTGAGATGCTGGTCCACCACAGCGTTGGCCTGCGGTGTCACCTGCAAAGCCCCGTCGCGCCAATGGTTCAGACCAGCCCGCACCTCGGCCACGCCGGGGCCGGGCAGGGTGGCGATATAGGCATCGGCCTCGTCGATCAAACGGGCGATATGGTCGGCGGCAGCGGGGGGTGTTATCACAGGGGTCATCCCAATCTCGGCCAGCATTGCTGCCGGATCCTGCCCGTCGCGGGCAGAGGCGATGCGGTACACCTCTAACGATGCAGGGCTTATCAGACCCTGTTGATACAAGTCCATCGCCGCCGCATAGCGCGCGCGGCCCGACCCTTTGGCCCCCAGTGGCAAGGACAGGTTGCTCATTCGTTGGCCCGATAGGCCAAACGGCGATCCCGCTCGGCCCGCCGCTCGGCGCGGTTCATCCCCACCCCCGCCGCCAGCACGCACAGGCCGACCGTCAGCACGATCAACGTGGCCAAGGCGTTGATATCGGGCGTCACCCCCAGCTTCACCTTGGACCAGATCAAGATCGGCAGCGTGGTCGTGCCCGGCCCTGTGGTAAAGTTGGTGATCACCACATCATCCATCGAAATCGTAAAGGCCAAAAGCCAGCCCGACAGAATGGCCGGCGAGATCACTGGCAGCGTGACATCGCGCAGCACCTGCCAAGGGCGTGCCCCCAAATCCATCGCCGCCTCTTCAATCGCGCGGTCCGCCGACAGCATGCGCGATTGCACGATCGTGGTGACAAAGACCATCGAAAAGGTGATATGCGCCAGCGTCACCGTGGTAAACCCGCGCGCCGCAGGCCAGCCCAGATATTGGCCCATCAGGATAAAGAAGATCAGCGAGGATATGCCCGTGATCACCTCGGGCATGATCAAGGGTGCTGTGACCAGACCGGAAAACAGCGTGCGCCCGCGAAACTTGGTGAACCGCGCCAGCGCGATCCCCGCCATCGTGCCCAAGATCGTGGCTGTGGTGGACGAGATCACCGCAATCTCCAGCGATAGGGTCAGCGCCTTGCCGACCTGCGCGTTGGTCAAAAGCGTGCCGTACCATTTGGTCGAAAACCCGCCCCAGACCGTGGCAAGGCGCGAGGCGTTGAAGGAATAGACGATCATCGACAAGATCGGCACATAGAAAAACGCAAAGCCAAAGCCCAGCATGGTCAACAGAAAGGTGTTTGACCGCTTCATCCCTGCCGCTCCCGCGCTTGGGCGCGTGCGTCAAAGCGCGCATAGATCATCATCGGCCCAACCATCAAGATCAACAAAGCCACCGCCACCGCCGAGGCCATGGGCCAATCGCGGGCTGAAGAAAACTCGTCCGAAATCACCCGCCCGATCATGGGTGCCGAAGAATCGCCCACCAGTGTCGGGATCACCAACTCGCCCGCTGCCGGAATAAACACCAGCATTCCCCCCGCGATGATGCCCGGAATCGATTGCGGCAGGGTGACATCGCGAAACACCGCAAAGGGGCGCGAACCAAGGTCCATCGCGGCCTCGTCCAAGGTCGGGTCCAGCCGTTCGAGATTGGCGTAAAGCGGTAGGATCATGAAGGGCAGGTAGGTATACACCATCACCAGCACCACCGCGAAATTGCTGTGCATGAGGGGCACATTGGCCACAGCCCAAGCCTGCGGCACCAGCCAGTTCCAGCCCGCGGTCAACAGCTTGTTGAACCACGAATTTGACCCCATCAGCCCCATCCACGCATAGACCCGCAGCAGGAACGATGTCCAAAACGGCAAAATCACCAACATCAGCAGGATGTTGCGCCACCCGCGTTCCACCCGTGTCAGCCCCAGCGCCATCGGATAGCCGATCAGCAAACACAACACCATCGCCCCCGCCGCATTGACCAGCGAGGTGGCAAAGGCGCGGATGTACAGCGTATCACTGAACAGCCGCGCATAGCCGGCAAGGTTGACCAGCGGGTTTTCCCCCCCAAAGCCGAACGGGGGTGCTGTTGAGGTGCGGGTGGCAAAGCTCATCCCCACCACGATCAGGAAAGGGATCAAGAAAAAGATCAACAGCCACGCATAGGGCAGGCCAATGACCAGATCCGACCATCCTTTGCGATGAAACCAGCGCGCGATCATGGGCTAGTCCGTCAGCAGCAAAACAGAGGCGGGATCAAAGCTGAGCCAAACTTTGTCGTCCCAATCGGCCAAGCGTTCGTCATCACTGGCCCGCGCCGCGTTGACCGCATGCACCGACACCAAAGCGCCCGAGGGCAGGGCGATACGGTAAAGACTATCCTTGCCGAAATAGGCCAGATCCTTGACCCCGCCTGCCAGCACATTGGCCCCTTCAACAGGTGTGCGGTGAATGGTGATCTTTTCCGGCCGCAGCGCCATGGTGACACTTTGCCCCACCGACAAACCCGCCACCGCGCAGGCTTGCACGGTTTGGCCCAAGGCGGGTACGTCAACACTGATCACATCACCCAGCGCCGTCACCTTCGCGTCAAACGCGTTGATCGAGCCCAGAAAATTCGCCACAAACTTCGAATTGGGAAATTCATACACCGCCCCCGGCCGCCCGACTTGGCGCACAACCCCTTGATCCATCACGGCGATGCGGTGTGACAGGGTCATCGCTTCTTCTTGGTCATGCGTTACGACGATAAAGGTCACGCCGGTGCGTTCTTGGATCGACATCAGTTCAAACTGCGTATGTTCGCGCAGTTTTTTATCCAAGGCCGCCAAGGGCTCATCCAACAGCAAAAGCTTGGGCTGCCGCGCCAAGGCCCGCGCCAAGGCCACGCGCTGTCTTTGCCCGCCCGAGATTTGATGCGGTTTGCGCGTGGCAAATTGGGTCAGTTGCACCAGCTCCAACATCTCGCGCACCCGCGCCTGACGGTCGGCGTTAGACATCGCCTCGTGCTTTAACCCGTAGCCCACGTTCTTTTCCACCGTCATATGCGGGAAAAGCGCGTAGCTTTGAAACATCATGTGCACGGGCCGCTCCCACGGGGGAACAGCGGCCATATCCACGCCGTCGATGAAGATGCGCCCTTGGGTCGGGGCTTCAAACCCCGCCAGCATCCGCAGCAAGGTGGTCTTCCCACAGCCCGATCCGCCCAAAAGCGAGAAGATTTCACCCTTTTCGATCTGAAGGCTGACGTTTTTGACGGCCTGAAAGCTGCCAAAAGATTTCGACACGCCTTCGATGCGCACCAGCGGTTCGCTCATCTTAACCCGCCTTGATCTGGGCCCAAGCGCGGGTGAGCAGGCGCTCTTGCTCTTCGCTCATGGGTTTGGGCGTGTACATCCGCTCCAGCGTTTGGGCATCGGGATAGATGGCAGGGTCTGAAGAAATCGCCGGATCAACCAGCGCGGTTGCGGCCTTGTTGGCATTGGCATAACCGATGTAATCGGTGCATTTGGCCACAACTTCGGGGCGCAGCATATAGTCAAGGAAGATATAAGCGCTGTCGGTGTTTTGCGCGTCTGACGGCAGGCACCACATATCAAACCAAGCCGGAACGCCGGTTTTGGGCACGAAATACTTCAGGTTCAGATCCACCCCTGCCTCTTTGGCGCGCGCCTTTGCCACCCCGTAATCGCCTGACCATGTGTTGGCCACGCAAAGCTCTTTGTTGGGCAAAGCGGTCAAGTAATTGGTGTTGTCAAAGGTGGTGACATATTGGCGGATTTGCGCAAAGGCTGCGACCATCTTGTCGTAATCGGCAGGGCCTGCGGTTTCAGGGGCAATCCCCAGCCATGACAGCACCATAAAGCCAATGTCGGTCGGGCTATCCAGCAGGCTAATGCCGCAATCGGCCAGTTTGGCGGCGTTTTCGGGTTTGAACAGCACATCCAAGCTGGAAAGATCAGCCCCCGGCAAGCGTTCGTTCACCATATCCATGTTGTAGGTGATGCCCACCGTGCCCCAAGTATAGGGAACGCCGTGTTCGTTGCCGGGGTCAAACCCCTCGTTGATTTTCAAAATCGCCGGATCAAGGTTGCCCCAGTTCTTCAAACGCGTGTGATCCAGCTTTTGGTAGAGGCCAGCCTTCAGGAACTGCGGCAGTTGCAGGCCGGCTTGGATGACCACATCATAGCCAGACGATCCCGCCAGCATCTTGGCCTGC
>JBAXLX010000038.1:0-16069 GCA_037134595.1 Pseudomonadota bacterium | reverse complement strand
GTCGCGCGGCACGGCGGCCTCTTCGATCAGCCCCGCCTCGATCAATTCGGACGTGATCGTCGTCACCGTGGCCGGGCTGACGCCCAGATCCTTGGCCACCTGCACCCGTGCCACCAACCCCTCGGCGCGCACGCGGTCAAACACCTGTTGGCGCAAAGGGCGCATCTGTTCGGACCACGGCGTGATCAGCGGGCCACAGCCTAGGCGGCCTTCGTCGGGCACGGCGGCCAAGTCTTTGCGCATTTCTTCACACTCCGAACGAAAGATCGCGGATTTGGTCGCAATCCCTGCCATAAATGCTGCATTGCAGCATATTCAGCGACTGTTTTATGGTCATTCCCAGCTTGCCGCATCATTTTTATTTTGACAACTGAATTTATTAAAGGCAATTTCCGCAAATCCCCGCGAATCTGCAGGGACGGCCATCGCAGGGCCGCATCCATTGGGAGGATTTACATGCGTAAGGTACTTCTGGCTGCCATCATCGCAGCCACCGGCCTTTCCACTGCAGCTTATGCAGAAGGCAAAAAAATCGGCGTGTCTTGGGCGCAGTTCCAAGAAGAGCGCTGGAAGATCGACGAAGCCGCGATGAAAGCCGCCATCGAAGCCAATGGCGACGAGTATATCTCGGCTGACGCCCAAGGCTCGTCGGAAAAGCAGCTCAATGACATCGACGCGCTGATCGCTCAAGGCGTGAACGCCTTGATCATCAACGCTTGGGACAAGGACGCGATCCTTCCCGCCGTTGACAAAGCCGCTGCCGAAGGCATTCCGGTTCTGGGCTACGACCGTCTGATCGAAGACAGCCGTGCGTTCTATCTGACCTTTGACAACGTCGGCGTTGGCAAAATCATCGCTGAGGAAGTGATGAAGGCCAAGCCCGATGGCAACTATGCCATCATCAAGGGCGACCCCGGCGATCCGAACGCCAACTTCCTGCGCGCTGGCATGGAAGAAGTGATCGGCGAAGCTGTCAAAGCTGGCACGATCAAGATCGTTGGTGAAGTTTACACCGACGGCTGGAAGCCCGACAACGCCCAAAAGAACATGGAACAGATCCTGACCGCGAACAACAACGCGATCGACGCTGTTCTGGCTGAAAATGACGGCATGGCTGGCGGCGCTTCGGCGGCTTTGGCAGCACAAGGCCTGACCGTTCCGCTGGGTGGCCAAGACGGCGACTTGGCAGCGATCAACCGTGTGGCACGCGGCCTGCAGACCGTTTCGGTCTGGAAGGATTCGCGTCAACTGGGCGACGCGGCTGGCAAGATCGCAGCCCAACTGGCTGACGGTGTGGCCATGGACAAGATCGAAGGCGCGTCCAAGTTCTCGGGCGGCGAAAAAGGCGTTGAGATGAACGCTATTCTGATGACGCCGACAGCGATCACCAAAGAAACGATCAATCTGGCGATCGAAGGTGGTCACATCACCAAAGAACAGGCCTGCGAAGGCGCTTTGGCTGACGTGGCGGCTTGCCAGTAATCTGATCCGGGCCGGCGGGGAAACCCGCCGGCCTTTTTCGTCTTGCCAGCCCCCTGTGTTGATCGGGGCAGGCGTTTGCGCAGATGCGCCCCCCGATATTCCAAAGGGTTGGACAAAATGACCACAGCCCCCCGCCCCGCTCACACCAGTTTGGATGTGAAGGGCAGCCCCTTCGCCCGCTTTGTTGCGGCGACCGAAATTGACACCCGCCTTCTGGGCATGGCCGGTGCTTTGCTGCTGATTTGGTTCGGCTTTCATTTTTACGGCGTGATTTTCAAGGGCGAAGGCTTTTTCCTGACGCCGCGCAACCTGTGGAACCTGTCGGTGCAGATGTGCTCGATTGGGGTTATGGCCACGGGCATGGTGCTGGTGATTGTTACGCGCAACATCGACCTGTCAGTCGGCTCTTTGCTGGGCTTTATCGGCATGGTGATGGGCCTGTTGCAGGTCGAATGGTTGCCACCCGTGATGGGGCTGGGGCATCCGGCGATCTGGATGATCACCGTCGTCGTGGGCCTGTGTTTGGGCGTGCTGATTGGCACGTTGAATGGCGTGTTGATCGCCTATCTTGCGATTCCCTCTTTCATCGTCACACTCGGCGGGTTGATGGCGTGGCGTGGGGCTGCGTTTTTGATGGCGAATGGGCGCACGATTTCGCCAGTGGATGCAACGTTCCAGTTGCTGGGCGGCGGGCCTTACGGGTCGATCGGATCGACCGGATCATGGGTCATCGGGATCATCGCCTGCTTGGCCGTGCTCTACGGCTTGGTTGCGGGCCGCAAGAACCGGCGCAAACATGATTTCCCCCAACGCCCGATCTGGGCCGAGGTCTTCATGGGTGCCCTTGGCTGCGGGCTGATCCTTGGCGCGGTTTTGGTCGTTGACAGCTATTACTGGCCCAAAGGCATTGTGAAAGCCTATGCTGCGGCCAACAACATCACTGTCCCGCCGGAAGGTCTGTTTATCAGCCTTGGCTTTGCCTATCCGGTGTTGATCTTGGTCACCGTTGCCTTGCTGATGACGGTCTTGATGACCCGCACCCGCTTTGGGCGCTACGTCTTTGCCATCGGCGGCAATCCGGAAGCGGCGGCGCTGTCGGGCATTAACGTGCGCTGGATGACGGTAAAAATCTATGCGCTGATGGGGATGCTGGCGGGGCTGTCTGCGGTGATCTCGTCGGCACGCCTGACATCGGCCACCAACGCCTTGGGCCAGACCGACGAGCTTTACGTCATCGCCGCCGCCGTGATCGGTGGCACCTCTTTGGCGGGCGGCGTGGGCACGATCTACGGCGCGGTTCTGGGGGCTTTGGTGATGGAAAGCCTGCGCACCGGCATGGTGCTGATCGGCTTTGACACAGCGGTGCAAAACATCGTCGTCGGGCTGGTGCTGATCGTCGCCGTCTATCTGGACATCCTGTATCGCAAGCGGACAAAGTGAGGGTTAGGCCATGACCACGGGAACACCTCTGGTCGAGATGCGCGACATCTCGATTGCCTTCGGCGGGATCAAAGCGGTTGACCATGTCTCGGTCGACCTGCACCCGGGCGAAGTTGTGGGGCTTTTGGGCCACAATGGCGCGGGCAAATCGACGCTGATCAAATGCCTGTCGGGGGCCTATCAGGCCGACAGCGGGCAGATTTTGATCAACGGGCAAGCGGTTTCAATCAACTCGCCGCGCGATGCGCGCACGCAGAATATCGAAACGATCTATCAGACCTTGGCCTTGGCCGATAACCTGACCGCCGCGCAAAACCTGTTTTTGGGCCGCGAGCTGGTGTCTTCGCGCGGTTTTCTGGACGAAAGCGCGATGGAGGCCGAAACCCGCAAGATCATGGGCCGCCTGAACCCGAACTTTCGCAAGTTCAACGTGCCGGTCAGCGCCCTGTCAGGCGGGCAGCGCCAGTCGGTGGCCATTGCACGCGCGGTTTATTTCAACGCCAAGATCCTGATCATGGATGAGCCGACCGCCGCCTTGGGGCCGCAAGAAACCCAGATGGTGTCGGAACTGATCCAAGAGCTTAAAGCCCAAGGTCTGGGGATTTTCCTGATTGAACATGACATTCACAATGTCATGAAACTGTGCGACCGCGCGTCGGTGATGAAAAACGGGCAATTGGTGGGCACGGTCGATGTCAAACAGGTGACAGACGAAGAAATCCTGTCCATGATCATCCTTGGAAAGAAACCCGCAAAGGCAGCGTAATGTACATCGGTCTTGACCTTGGAACGTCCGGCTTAAAAGGCATTCTGATCGACGACGATCAAAAGATCGTGGCCGAAGCCACGGCCCCCTTAACCGTGCAGCGCCCCCATGACGGGTGGAGCGAGCAATCCCCCGACAGTTGGATCACCGCTGCCGAGGCGGTGTTTGACAAGCTGTCCGCCCATGGTCTGGGCGCTGTGCGCGGCATTGGCCTGTCGGGCCATATGCACGGCGCGACTATTCTGGACGCGTCCGATGATGTGCTGCGCCCCTGCATCTTATGGAACGACACCCGCAGCCATGCCGAGGCCGCTGAAATGGACGCCGACCCAATTTTTCGGCGCGTGACCGGCAATATCGTCTTTGCGGGCTTTACCGCGCCTAAGCTCGCTTGGATGCAAAAGCACGAACCCGCCCTGTGGGCCAAGGTCGCCAAGGTGCTGCTGCCCAAGGATTACCTGCGCCTGTGGCTGACCGGAGAGCATGTGGGCGAGATGTCGGATGCTGCAGGGACCGCGTGGTTTGACACGGGCCTGCGCGATTGGTCGGATGATCTTTTGCGGGCCACGGGCATGACACGCGCTCAGATGCCACGATTGGTCGAGGGGTCGGCGGTTTCGGGCCATATGCGCGGCGAATTGGCCAGCCGCTGGGGCTTGGCCAGCGGCGTGGTCGTGGCCGGTGGTGCGGGCGATAATGCCGCGGCGGGGGTGGGCGTGGGTGTGGTCAAGGCGGGGCAAGCCTTTGTCAGCCTTGGCACATCGGGTGTGCTGTTTGCCGCCAATGCGGGCTATCAGCCTGCACCTGCGACCGCACTTCATACCTTTTGCCACGCTTTGCCCAACACATGGCACCAGATGGGCGTGATCTTGGCCGCGACCGATGCGCTGAACTGGTATGCTCGGCTTGTGGGCCAACCCGCCGCCGCCCTGACGGGCGAACTGGGCGCTCTGCAAGCCCCCGGCAAAACGGTGTTCCTGCCCTATCTGGGCGGCGAGCGCACGCCGATGAACGATCCCGTCATTCGCGGCGCCTTTGTGGGCTTAGACCACCAAACCGACCGCGCCGCAGGCACACGCGCGGTGTTGGAAGGTGTGACCTTTGCCTTCCGCGACAGCCGCGATGCTTTGGCGGCCACCGGCACCAAGCTGGAAAGCCTGCTGGCCGTGGGCGGTGGGGCCAAATCTGACTATTGGCTTAAAGCCATTGCCACCGCCCTTGATTGCCCTGTTCTGGTGCCCGCCGCCGGAGATTTCGGCGGTGCCTTGGGTGCTGCGCGTCTGGGCATGATGGCCGCCAGCGGCGCAGGGGTCGAGATTGCCACCCTGCCCCCCATAGCACGCACCATCGACCCCGACGCCAAACTGATCGCCGCCTTTGACGCGGCACATGCCCGCTACCGCGCCGCTGCGGCGGCGATCCAGAAACTTTCCCATTAAAGGGCCGCCATGACCGACTTTTTCAAACATATTCCGGCCATCACCTATGAAGGCCCCGCTTCCACCAACGAATTCGCCTTCCACCACTACAACCCCGACGAAGTGGTCATGGGCAAGCGGATGGAAGACCATCTGCGCTTTGCCGTCGCCTACTGGCATTCCTTCGCCTATCAGGGCCACGATCCCTTTGGCGGCCAAACCCTGCTGCGCCCGTGGTTCGGCGAGACGATGGATCTGGCCCGCCAAAAAGCCGATGCCGCCTTTGAGATGTTCGATATCTTGGGCGTGCCCTTCTACTGCTTCCACGATGCCGATGTGCGCCCTGAAGGCGCCACGTTTGCCGAAAGCAACCGCAATCTGGAAGCGATGGTCGATTATCTGGGCGAAAAACAGGCTGCCCATAAGGCCAAGCTGCTTTGGGGCACGGCGAATATGTTCTCAAACCGCCGCTGGATGAGCGGCGCTGCCACCAACCCCGATCCGGATGTTTACGCCTATGCGGCGGCGATGGTGAAAGCCAATCTGGATGCCACCCATAAGCTGGGCGGGGCCAATTATGTGCTGTGGGGCGGGCGTGAGGGCTATGAAACCCTGCTCAACACCGACCTGAAGGCCGAGCGCGAGCACGCAGGCCGGTTCCTGCAACAAGTGGTCGAGTACAAGAACAAGATCGGCTTCAAAGGTACGATCCTGATCGAGCCCAAGCCGCAAGAACCCTCGAAGCACCAGTATGACTATGACGTTGCCACGGTCTACGGCTTTCTGGTGCAGTTTGGCTTGGAAAAAGAGGTCAAGCTGAACGTCGAACAAGGCCATGCGATTTTGGCGGGCCACTCGTTCGAGCATGAACTGGCGCTGGCCACGTCTTTGGGCATTCTGGGGTCGATCGACATGAACCGCAACGATTACCAATCGGGCTGGGACACCGACCAATTCCCCAACAACACCCCCGAAATGGCGCTGGCCTATTACGAGATCCTCAAAGGCGGCGGGCTGCACACCGGCGGCACCAACTTTGATGCCAAGATCCGCCGTCAAAGCCTGGATGCCGAAGACCTTATTCTGGGCCATGTCGGCGGGATGGACACCTGCGCACGCGCTTTGAAGGCCGCTGCGGCGCTGTTGGAAGATGGCAGCTTGGAAAAGGCCCGCGCCGAGCGCTATGCGGGCTGGTCCACCCCCAAAGCGCAGGCGATGTTGCAAGGCGGTCTGGCCGAAGCCGCAGCCCGTGTGACGGCGGAAGGCTTGGAACCGCAGCCCAAATCGGGCCGACAGGAACGCTTGGAAAACCTGTGGAACCGCTTCGTATGATCTGACGTCGCAGCATAGGGTGCAGCGGCAGGACCGGGGCCAGCCCCGGACCCCGGAGTATTGGGACAAAGAGCAAATGGGGGGTGCGGGGGGATGAAACGGCGAGAGTTTCTGACCGCAGGGGTCGCTTTGGCGTTGCTGGGCGGCACGGCCCGCGCAGCTAGCGAGACGCGCGAGGGTGTCGCGGCAAAGGTGCTGGCGACTTGGTACCATCTGGCGCTGGAATTGGTGCGCCACACGCCCACCTACACCCCGCCGGTGGCCAGCCGGACCTTGGCCTATATGGGTGTTGCCGCGTTCGAGGCGTTGGCGAGTGGCGATGCCCGTCTGCACAGTTTGGTGGGCCAGTTGAACGGTCTGACCACCCTGCCCGACCGTGCAGCGGGCCAAGGCTATGATGCTGCGGTGATTTTGAATGCGGTGATGGAGGGGCTGATCCACGATCTGTTCTCCAACACCGGCCCCACGGGCCAACACGCGATGCAAACCCTGACCGCCCGCTTGGCGCAACAGGCGGCAGATGGCGTCGCCGCGGATGTGGTGGCCGCGAGCCGGTCTTACGGGGCAACCTTGGCGGCGGCGGTTTTGGAGTGGAGCCGCACCGATGGCGGCGCTGTCATTGAGAACATGGGCTTTCCTGCGACCTACTCCCTGAACCCCGCGCCGGGGCATTGGGTGCCGACCTCGAAAATCGTGCTGCAACAAGCGCCTTTGCTGCCCGCATGGGGCACAAACCGCCCCTTTGCCATGCCCGCAGGCGACAGTTGCACAATTCCTGCGCCCACCGACTATTCCGAAGACCCGGCCTCGGCCTTTTACGCCGAAGCGATGGAGGTTTACGCCACCAGCCAATCCCTGACCGACGACCAAAAGCAAATCGCGCGGTTCTGGTCGGATGATGCGATGCTGTCTTACACCCCGCCCGGCCATTGGATTGCCATTATGGGCCAAGTGGCGCTTGAAAAGGGGTTGGACCTGACCGCACAGGTCGAAGCCCTCGCCCGTATGGGCGTGGCCATGGCCGATGCCTTTATCGGATGTTGGCAGGCCAAGTTCCGCTACGACCTGATCCGCCCGATCAGCTATATCAAGAAGGTCATTGACCCCAAGTGGGAGCCTTTGCTGAATACGCCGCCCTTCCCCGAATACCCCTCGGGCCATTCCACCCAATCGGCGGCGGCGGCGGCGGTTTTGACCGCCCTGTTTGGCGCGGATTACGGCTTTACCGATGAAAGCCCCACCCCCGACGGCATACCCACGCGCAGCTTTGCCAGTTTCTGGGCCGCAGCGGATGAGGCGGCGATTTCAAGGCTTTACGGCGGCATCCACTTTCGCCCCGCCATCCAGAACGGTCAAGATCAGGGCCGCTGCATTGCGGCCTATGCCATTGCTTTGAAGACGAGGGTGTAAGATGCGTCTGTTTGCCTTGGCCCTGCTCGCCAGCCCTGCCATGGCGGATGGTGTGGAAATTCCCCACTATATCGACGAAACCGCCAGTGCCGGCATTTCCAGCACCTATGCCGGCGAGTGGGAGTTTATGACCGGCGGCGGGGTTGCGGCCTTTGATTGCTCGGGCGATGGCAAGCCGGAATTGCTTTTGGCGGGCGGCACGCAAAAGGCCACGCTTTACCGCAATGACAGCCCTACGGGCGGTGCGCTGAAATTCACAGCGATTCAGGCGGGGGTGGAGTTGGACCGCGTGACGGGGGCCTATCCGCTGGATATCGACAGCGACGGGATCCTGGACCTTGTTTTGCTGCGCTCGGGCGAAGATGTGGTGATGCGCGGCACGGGCCAGTGCCAGTTCAGCCGCGCGAACGAGGCTTGGGGCTTTGACGGGCGCGATCTGTGGTCAACCGCTTTTGCCGCGACGTGGGAAAAGGGGAAGACGTGGCCCACGCTGGCCATTGGCACCTATATTGACCGCACGCAGGATGCCTTTCCTTGGGGATCGTGCACGCCCAATGCGCTGTACCGCCCCAAGGGGCAGGGCTTTGACGCACCGCTTGCGCTGAAACCCAGCTTTTGCAGCCTGTCGATGCTGTTCACCGACTGGAACCGCTCTGGCACGCCGTCTTTGCGGGTGTCCAACGACCGCGAGTATTACAAGGGCGGCACCGAGCAGATGTGGCACATCGCCCCCGATGCGCCCCCAGCCCTGTACACGGCGGCCGAAGGGTGGAAGCCGCTCAAAATCTGGGGCATGGGCATTGCCAGCACCGATGTGAACGGCGACGGCTTTCCTGATTACTTCATGACCTCGATGTCGGACAGCAAGTTGCAGGTTCTGGCCGCTGGGCCGGAAAAGGCCACCTACAAAGACATCGCTTTTGCAACCCATGCCATAGCCCAGCGGCCCTATACGGGCGGCGATTTTCGCCCCTCGACCGGATGGCATGCCGAGTTTCAGGATGTGAACAACGACGGCGTGCAAGACCTGTTTATCGCCAAGGGCAATGTGTCGGCCATGCCGGACTTTGCGATGAAAGACCCCAATAACCTGCTGTTGGGCCTGCCCGATGGCACCTTTGCAGAGGCGGGCGATAAGGCCGGTGTGGCGAGTTTCGCCCAAGCGCGTGGCGCTTCGGTGGTGGATTTGAACGGTGACGGGCAGATGGACATCGTGGTCGTCAACCGCAACAGCGCAGCCGAAGTGTGGCGCAATGACGGGTCAAGCACAGGCCAATGGCTGCAGCTGGCGCTGCACCAAGACGGGGCGAACCGCGATGGCATTGGGTCTTGGATCGAGGTGCGCCAAGGCGAGCGCGTGCAACGGCGCGAGATCACCGCAGGCGGGGGGCATGCGGGCGGGCAGTTGGGCTGGTGGCACTTTGGGCTTGGGGCCGCGCCTGCGGCAGAGGTGCGGGTGATCTGGCCGGATGGCAGCGCGTCAGACTGGGCCACGGTGGCGGGCGACGGGTTTTACGACCTGACAAAGGGGCAAGCCCCCAAGGCGCACTGACCTTAGCCCAAAAGATCAGTGATCACCGCCACGCCGGGGGACATCGGCCCGTCAAAGGCGCGCAATTCGGCGCTGGCCTGTGACAGGGCGACATGGCGCGCCACAATCGGGCGCACATCGACTTGACCGGTTTCGATCAGCGACAGCAGCGACGGATAACGCCACGCGGGCATGCCCCGCGTGCCAAACAGCGCCAGTTGCTTCATATAAACCGCGTTCATATTGATCTGCATCTGCGCTGTATGCCCCGTGGGCAAGCCCACCTGCACATGCCGCCCCAAGGGGCGCAAACACTCGATCGAGGCATTGGCGGTCGCCGCAATCCCCAAGGCTTCGATCGACACATGCGCCCCGCCGCCTGTCACTTCGCGGATGCGGGCGGCAGTGTCGCCGTCAGCGGCGTTGATGACATGTTCAGCCCCCAAGGACAGCGCGTGGGTCAACCGTTCGCCCACCACATCCACCGCCACAATCCGCGCCCCGAGCGCCTTACCGATCAGCAGCGCCGACAGGCCGATACCGCCTGTGCCGTGAATGGCCAGCCATTCGCCCGCCTGCACCCCCGCCCGCCCTGTTAGGGCGTGATAGGCCGTGGTCACGCGGCACCCAAGGCCCGCCGCAAGCGCGGGAGTTAGAAAATCAGGCAAGCGAGTCAGGTTATGGGCATGGGGAACCGAGACATATTCGGCATAAGCCCCCGGTTCGCCAAAGCCCGGCACCCGCTGCGCGCGGCAGGTGGTGGTTTGGCCTGATCGGCATTCAGGGCATTCCCCGCAGGCAAGGATAAAGGGCGCAATGATCCGCTCGCCCACCTTCCAGCGCGCAAGGGGACCGGCTTCGACCACTTCGCCGCAGTATTCGTGGCCCGGAATGGCTCCGGGTTTGACCTTGGCATGTTCGCCCACCCACCCGTGCCAGTCGCTGCGGCAGATGCCGCAGGCCAGCACTTTGACCACCACGCCGTCCGCCTCGCAGACGGGATCGGGGACGGTTTGCAGGCTAAGATCGGCCCGATACTGTTGGATAACGGCTGCGCGCATGGTTGGCCCCCCTGTTGGTTAAGGGGTGGCGTAGGGCGGCGGCAAGGTCAAGACGGCGCTTACAGGATTTCGATCTTGTAGCTTTCAATCACCGTATTGGCCAAAAGCTTGTCACACATGGCTTTGACGGCAGCGTCGGCCGCGGCGGCATCGGTTTCGGCCAGATCAAGCTCGATCACCTTGCCTTGCCGCACGCCGGTCACACCGCCAAAGCCCAATGTGCCCAAGGCAAAGCGCACAGCCTCGCCTTGCACATCCAGAACGCCAGCTTTCAGCATAACGGTGACACGGGCTTTCATGGCGGCCTCTTTAAGCGGTTAGTTGATCAGGGTGGGTTTGGGGGCATGCGTGACATTCGAGGGCAAAACCCCCAAGCGCCGCGCCAGTTCGGTGTAGACATCGGCCAAGGGACCAGCCTCTGCCCCCGTGGTGGCGCCTTCGGGGCGGCGCAGGTCCCACAGGCGGCAACTGTCGGGGCTGATTTCATCGGCCAAAAGCAGGCGCATAAAATCGCCTTCCCAGACGCGGCCCACTTCAATGCGAAAATCGGCGAGCCGAATCCCCACGCCCAGCATGACGCCGGACAAAAAGTCATTCACCCGCAGGGCAAGGGCGATGATATCGTCTAGGTCCTGCTGGCTGGCCCAGCCAAAGGCAATGATATGCTCTTCGCTGACCAAGGGCGCATTCAGGCGCGGGTCTTTGTAGAAATATTCCACAATCGGGCGCGGCAGGGCGGTGCCTTCGGGAATGCCCAATCGCGCCGACAGATCGCCTGCGGCAAAGTTGCGCACGACGACCTCGAGCGGGACAATCTCAACCTCGCGCACCAACTGTTCGCGCATGTTGATGCGGCGGATGAAATGGGTGGGAACCCCGATGGAGTTCAAGCCCGACATGAAGAATTCCGACAGGCGGTTGTTCAACACGCCCTTGCCTTCCGAGGCGAGGTTCTCGCCTTCGGTCGCGGTGGGGCCAGCGGCCCCTTCATCTTTGAAATACTGCACCAAGGTGCCCGGCTCTGGTCCTTCGTACAGGATCTTTGCCTTGCCCTCGTAAATCTTCTTGCGCCGTGCCATGAACGCTCCGAAACCTTCCATGGGGCAGCGCATGCCTTACGCGGCACACACGTGCCGACCCCTTTGGGGCGCTATACGCCATGCCCCGCCCCCCGGCAAGGCGGATCGGGTTCGGCGGTGGGGGGCGGATCAAAAGTGGCAGGGGGTCTTGCGGTAGCGGCTTGGGGAAGGCATATGAGAGAGGAAAGACCATCCAGCCGAGGGCCTGACCATGACCACATTCCATGACCGCGAACAAGCGTTTGAAGCCAAATTCGCCCATGATGCCGAAATGCAGTTTCGCGCCACGGCGCGCCGCGACAAGCTGCTGGGCCTGTGGGCCGCAGGGCTTTTGGGCAAATCGGGGGCCGAGGCGGAAGCCTATGCGCTTGAGTGTGTGAATGCCGACCTTGTGGCCGCGGGCACCGAGGATTTGGTGGCCAAAGTCGCCGCTGATCTGGGCGCGCACGCAAACGCAGATGCGGTGCGGGCCAAGCTGGCAGCGCTGCTGAGCGAAGCCAAAGCGCAACTGCTGAGCGAAGTTTGATCTAGGGGGCTCCCATGGCACAAGACCTTCTGTCGCGCTTGCTTGCGACCCAAGACTGGCTTTTGGCAGACGGGGCCACGGGCACCAATCTGTTCAACATGGGCCTGTCCTCGGGCGAACCGCCCGAGTTTTGGAACATCGACCAGCCCGACAATATCCGCAGCCTGTACCGCAATGCGGTTCAGGCGGGGTCGGATTTGTTCCTGACCAACTCGTTTGGCGGCAATGCGGCACGTCTTAAGCTGCACAGCGCGCAAGGCCGTGTCGGCGAGTTGAACCGCGTGGCCGCCAGCTTGGGCCGCGAAATTGCCGATGCCGCGGGCCGCGCTGTGGTTGTGGCAGGGTCGATCGGGCCGACGGGCGAGATTTTCGAACCCATGGGCACCATGACCCATGCTTTGGCGGTGGAAATCTTCCAAGAACAGGCCGAGGCGTTGAAAGCTGGCGGCGCGGATGTGCTGTGGATTGAAACCATGTCCGCCTTCGAGGAATACGCCGCCGCCGCCGAAGCTGCGACACGCGCCGGCCTGCCGTGGTGCGGGACGATGAGCTTTGACACCGCAGGGCGCACGATGATGGGCCTGACCTCTGCCGGAATGGCGGCCTTGGTGGAAAAGATGGACCATCCGCCGCTGGCCTTCGGGGCCAATTGCGGCGTGGGGGCGGCTGATCTGATGCGCACGGTCTTGGGGTTTGAGATGACAAACACCAGCCGCCCGATCATTGCCAAGGGCAATGCGGGGATTCCGAAATATCACGATGGCCATATCCATTATGACGGCACGCCTGACTTGATGGCCGACTATGCCGTGCTGGCGCGGGATGCAGGGGTGAAGATCATCGGCGGGTGCTGCGGCACCATGCCGGAACACCTGAAAGCCATGCGCCACGCTTTGGAAACACGGCCCAAAGGGCCAAAGCCCTCGGTCGAAGATATTCAGGCCAAGTTGGGGGCGTTTTCCTCGGCCAATGATGGCACGGGCGACACCTCGGGCCAGCCCACGCGCGAGCGGCGCAACAAGCGCGGGTGATCTGTCAGGCAGAAGTGCCTTACAGATCAAACCCCAATTGCGCGCCTTGTGATGTGGGCGGGCGGAACAGATCGGTGCGCAGGGCGGGCAGCGGCGCGTCTAGGCCAAAGCGGGCCACGGCCACGTCAAAGCGGCGTTTCATCAGGTTTGCCCACAGCCCCGTGCCGCGAAAGCGTTTGCCCCAGTCGGCGTCGTAATCTTTGCCGCCGTGCATCTCGCGCACGCGGGTCATCACTTTGGCGGCGCGGTCGGGGTAATGGGTGGCCAGCCACTCTTGAAACAACCCCGACACCTCTCGTGGCAGGCGCAGGTTGATGTAGCTTGCCGCGGTGGCCCCTGCTTTGGCGGCGGCCTCTAGGATCGGTTCCAACTCGTGGTCTGACAGGCCGGGCACCAAGGGTGACACCATCACCCGCACCGACACCCCCGCCTTGGCGAGCTTTTCAATCACCGCCAAGCGCCGCGCGGGGCTGGGGGCGCGGGGTTCCATCTTGCGCGACAGAACGGGGTCCAGCGTGGTGACAGAAATGCCCACCCGCGTTAGGCCCATTTGCGCCAAGGGCACCAACAGGTCTAAATCGCGCTCGACCAAGGTGCCCTTGGTGGTGATGGCGACGGGGTGGCGAAAGGCCAAAAGGGTCGTCAAAACATCGCGCATCACGCGCTGATCCGCCTCGATCGGTTGGTAAGGGTCGGTGTTGGTGCCAAGGGCGATGGGGGCGACCTTATAGGCGCGGGCGCGGAGTTCGCGGTCTAATACTTGGGCAATGCCGGGGCGGGCGATGAGTTTGGTTTCAAAATCTAACCCCGGGGACAGGTTCAGATAGGCATGCGTGGGCCGCGCGAAGCAATAAATGCAGCCATGCTCGCAGCCGCGATAGGGGTTGATCGAGCGGTCAAAGGGCAGATCGGGCGAGGTGTTGTAGGTGATGGCAGAGCGCGGCTCTTCGATGCTGACCTCGGTGCGCAACAGGCGGGGGTCTTCGGGCATATCCCAGCCGTCGTCAAAACCCTCACGCTGGGTGGGTTCAAAACGACCGGCCTTATTGCTGGCAGCCCCACGGGCACGCAGCTTTTGGGTGGGATTCGGCAGGGGCTTTGGCTGGTCCATGGCGGCAATTTAGAACATAGTAAGAACATCGCAAGGGATATTCCACCCAACCTGTCGCAAAAGACGCATCCGACCTTTTGCGCCCGAAAAGCCAAACCGCCCAAATCCTTTGCAATTTCGCCCCCACTTGCCCCCTTGCTGTCGGCTTTCATTCGGGGCATGTCGCTAAAGGAAAAGTGCCAAACAGGCTTTGGCCTCACTACCGAAGAAACCGCAGGGAGCATGAGCATGGCCGACGACGACGAAATCATCCTGTCTGATCTGTCTGACGATGAACTTGTCTTGCAAATGCATGACGACCTTTACGACGGTCTGAAAGAAGAGATCGAAGAAGGCGTCAACATCCTGATCGCCCGCAAATGGACGCCTTATGACACGCTGACCAAAGCCTTGGTCGCAGGCATGACGATTGTGGGCGCAGACTTCCGCGACGGCATCTTGTTTGTGCCCGAAGTGCTGCTGGCCGCGAATGCGATGAAGGGCGGCATGGCTATTCTGAAGCCGCTGCTGATCGCTACGGGTGCCCCGCGTATGGGCAAGATGGTGATCGGCACGGTCAAGGGCGACATCCATGATATCGGCAAGAACCTTGTCGGCATGATGATGGAAGGTGCCGGGTTTGAGGTGAAAGACCTTGGCATCAACAACTCGGTCGAGAAATATCTGGCGGCGATAGAATCCGAACAGCCCGATATCTTGGGCATGTCGGCGCTGTTGACCACCACCATGCCCTATATGAAAGTCGTGATCGACACGATGAAAGAAAAGGGCATGCGCGACGATTATATCGTTCTGGTGGGCGGTGCGCCGTTGAACGAAGAATTCTCCAAGGCCATCGGGGCTGATGCCTATTGCCGCGATGCGGCCGTGGCGGTGGAAACCGCCAAAGCCTATATGCTGCGCAAGCACAACCGCGCGACTGCGTAAGATTTAAGCCCCGAGCCAAGCGCTCGGGGGTGTCATTTGCTCTTGGGCTTTGCTGCGCTTGGCCGTAAGAGGGCGCATGGATCAGCCAAACGACATCGACTTGACAGAAACCGGCCTAGCGCCGCGCCAGAGCGGATCGGTGTTGCTGATCGCATGCGGCGCTTTGGCGCATGAGGTTTTGGCCCTGATCAAGGCCAATGGCTGGCATCATATGGACGTGCAGTGCCTGCCCGCGAAATTGCATCTGTATCCTGAAAAGATCACGGCCGAAGTGGCGCGCACGGTGGAAGAACACCGCACGCAGTACCAATCGGTGTTTGTGCTATATGCCGATTGTGGCACGGGCGGCTTGCTGGCCGCGAAATGCGCGCAGTTGGGTGTCGAGATGATTGAAGGCCCGCATTGCTATTCGTTCTTTGAAGGCAACGCGACCTTTGCCCAGCATCTTGATAGCGAAATCACCGCCTTTTATCTGACCGATTTTCTGGTGCGCCAGTTTGACGCTTTTGTCTGGAAACCGATGGGATTGGACCGCTACCCGCAATTGCGCGACACCTACTTCGGCAATTACACCAAATTGGTCTATCAGGCCCAAACCAACGACCCCGCTTTGGATGCCAAAGCCGCCGACTGCGCCCAAAGGCTGGGGCTGGACTATGAACGCCGCTTCACCGGATACGGCGATTTGGCCACAACGATGGAGCGTATCGCGCAATGACCGGCCCAGAAGATTTCGCCAAAGGCTTCGCAGGGGCCTTCGGGCGACAGGATGCCGCCGAATTGGCGCAAGTCTTGGCCGAGGATGCCGATGTGCTGACCCTGACGGGGGCCTTGGTCGACAGCGCGGCTGAGGCCGAGGCGGCATGGGCGGGCGAATTCGCCGGGATATTTGCAGGCGCACGCTTGGTATCGGGCAAGCATCGCTTGCGGGTGCTGGGGCCGGGGGCGGCGATTG
>JBAXLX010000037.1:0-16072 GCA_037134595.1 Pseudomonadota bacterium | reverse complement strand
GCACGCCGCGGATCACCTCAATCCAGATCCGCGCCGCTTGCCGCAGCACGACATAGCGCGACAGCCCCGCCACGGCCAAAGCCAGCCCCAAGGCGCTTGCCGACACATAGGCCACCAGCGTGACCGCCACCGTGACCTGAATGCCTTTGACCAAGGTTGCAATCACTTGGGCATAGATGGCCGAGGCCCAGACCTCGTACCCCATCCACAGGCCGGTGACCCCAAGGATCACCAGCCACCAAGGAAAGTCTGCGTCTTTCGTCTGCGTCAAGTCAGTTCATCTTGTAGTCAAGAAACCACTTTTTGTTCAGCGCATCCAGCGTGCCATCCGCCTTCAAGGCCGCAATGGCGGCATTCATCGGCGCAGCCAAATCCGACCCTTTGGGGAAGATAAAGCCGAAATCTTCCGTCCCCAAAGGCGCGCCCACCAGTTTCAGCTTGCCTTCAGACGCCGCAACATAGCCCTGCCCCGCCGTCATATCGGTCAAAACCGTATCGACATCGCCCGCCTTCAAGGCCTCGACACTGGTGCCAAAGGTTTCAAACAGTTTGATCCGCGGGTTGGATTCGTTGCCGTCCAGCACCTCATACACGGCGGTGTAAAAGGGCGTCGTGCCCGCCTGCGCGCCGATCAGCAGTTTATCGTCGGCGGCAAAAGACTTGGCATCGCTAAAGCGGCTTTCATCGCCGCGCACCATCATCACGCTTTGCGAGCGCATGTAAGCGTCCGAGAAATCAACCTTGGCCTTGCGCTCGTCGGTGATCGTGATCCCCGTCATGCCCATGTCAAACTGGCCTTCCGAGACGGCGGGGATCATGGCATCCCACGAAATCGTCTCGTATTTCACCTTCATATTCAGCCGCTTGGCCATTTCGGCGATGGCGTCACATTCCCAGCCGATGGCCACGCCGTCTTTGTCGAGAAACTGCAAGGGCGGATAGGCGTTTTCGGTGACGATGGTAATCTCTTTGCCAGCCATGTCGGGCAGGGCGTCGGCCATAGCACCGGCGGCAAAGGTGGTCAGCGCAAGGCCGGCCAAAAGGGATGCAAGTTTCATTCTGTGATCTCCCTGTCACGAAGCGATGACCGACTATGGCCGTTTGTGGCCTGCGGGGGCAAGCCCTCTGCAGCACTGCACAGACAGGTTGCAAGGCTGCACCTTGTGCGCGGGGATCGGCAGGGCCATCTATGCCATAGCTTGAAAGGAGACCCAAATGGCCCGACTTCCCACCTATTTCATCTCGCACGGCGGCGGGCCTTGGCCTTGGATTGCCAATATGCGCCAGATGCTGGCCAGCCTTGAGGTGTCGCTGGCGCGGATGCCGGCCGAGATTGGCACGGTGCCCAAGGCGATCTGCATGATCTCTGGCCATTGGGAGGCGGACAGTTTTGCAGTCATGACATCGCCCGCGCCGGGGATGCTGTATGATTACGGCGGCTTTCCGCCCGAAACCTATAAGATCCTCTACCCCGCCCCCGGTGCGCCGCAGATCGCCCAGCGCACCGCCGATCTGATCGCAGCGGCGGGCCTGCCCGTCAGCCTTGATGCCAAGCGCGGCTTTGACCATGGCACCTTTGCCCCAGCCTATGTGATGTATCCAAAGGCCGATGTGCCGATCTATCAAGTCTCGTTGCAGCACGGCTACGATCCTGCGGCCCATTTCGCCCTTGGTCGCGCGCTCGCCCCCTTGCGCGATGAGGGGGTGTTGATCGGGGGGTCGGGCCTAAGCTACCACAACCTGCGCCTGTTCGGGCCGGGGGCCAAGGTGCCCTCTGCTGCCTTTGATGCGTGGTTGGACGATGCTCTGGCCAAGACGGGCAAGGCGCGTACCCAAGCCCTGATGGATTGGGAAAGCGCGCCCTATGCCCGCACCTGCCACGCGCAGGAAGACCACCTTGTGCCGCTGTTTGCCGCTTTGGGGGCGGCAGAGGATGACGTGGCTGTGCGGGTCTATCACGACACCAACGTCTTTGGCGGGGTGACGGCGTCTAGCTACAAGATCGGCTAGACGCGCCTTAGGGGTGCATCCCACACACCGCGCAGTCGGGGCGGCGGGTGATTTCGATCACCCGCGTTTCGGCATAAAGCGCGTCATGGATCAGCAAGCGCCCGCGCAGGGTCAGGCCCGCGCGGGTGATATGTTTGACAGCCTCCATCGCCATCATGGCCCCGATGACCCCCGGCAGAGGAGCAGCCACGCCCGCCTCGGCACAGGTGGGCACAAGGCCCGGCGCGGGGCGGTCGGGGAAGACGCATTCGTAGCACGGCGTCCCGTGGGCAGGATCATACAGCGAGATTTGCCCCTCCCACTGCGTAATAGCAGCCGAGATCAGCGGCACGCCCGCTTTTGCGGCCATTTTGTTGACCAGATAGCGCGTGTCGAAATTGTCTGACCCGTCCAGCACCAGATCATAGTCTTGCAGGACTGCGGCTGTCTGTTCGTCAAACCGTCGCTGATAGGGGCGCACGGTGACATAGGGGTTCAGGGCCAAGATAGCTTCGCGGGCCGATTGCACCTTGGCAAGGCCAATGCCTTTGTCTTTATGGATAATCTGGCGCTGCAAATTGCTGGCATCCACCACATCACCGTCCATGACCCCGATGCAGCCCACCCCCGCCGCAGCCAAGTACAACAGCGCCGGAGAGCCAAGCCCCCCCGCCCCGATCACCAAGACCCGCGCATTTTTCAGCGCCTTTTGCCCCGGCCCGCCGATTTCGCGCAACATAATGTGGCGGGCGTAGCGGTTCAGCTCTTCGGGCGAAAAGCTGGGCGTGGGGGCGGGTTTGGGCTTAGTAAGCTCGGCCCGCAGTTTCAGGCGCGACACAAGCGCCCCATAGCTCAAGCCCAAAAGGGCCAGCAGTGTCAAAGCCGCCCAAACCCGCAGATCCTCGCCCAAAATCCGGCGCAGCGGGTGGCCTGCGGGCAGTGCAGCCAAGCACAACCCCGCCGCACCCCACAGCACCGCCATCGCCAGCACACGCGAGCGGCGCGCGGTGCCAAACACAGCGCCCAAGCCCCAAAGCCCCGCCATCAAAAGCAAAATCCCGATCATTGGCGGCCTGTCGAGCCAAAGCCGCCATCACCGCGCGCGGTTTGCCCCAAGGCCGCCACCACCCCAAAGCGGGCCTGCACCACAGGGGCCACCACCATTTGCGCGATCCGCTCGCCGTGGCGGATGGTGTAAGGGTCTGCCCCAAGGTTGGCCAAAATCACCCCTAAAGGCCCACGATAATCGCTGTCGATGGTGCCCGGAGCATTGGGGATGGTCAGGCCAAACTTGGCGGCAAGGCCAGAGCGGGGGCGGATTTGCACCTCGTATCCCACAGGGATTTCCAGCCGCAGACCCGTGGGCAGAATCATCCGCGCCATGGGTTCCAGCACAAGGCCCAAAGCGCGGTCCTCGGGGCGAAGGTTCACGCGCAGATCAGCCCCCGCAGCGCCTGCGGTTTCATAGGCGGGCAAGGGCAGGGTCTGGTCGGCCCAATCCTCCCAAAGCAGTTGGATCAGGGGGGCGTCAGTCATGCTGCAACGCCTGAGCGATCCGCGCCGCCAACTTCGCCGCGACATCCTCTTTGGCCATGCGGGGCCATGTTTCCTCGCCGCTGTCGGTGATCAGCGTGACGCTGTTTTCGGCCCCGCCCATGATGCCGGTGGGGGGCGAGACATCATTGGCCACGATCCAGTCACAGCCCTTGCGCAGACGTTTGGCGCGGGCATGGGCCAGCACGTCATCGGTTTCGGCGGCAAAGCCCACCACCAAGGCAGGGCGGGTATCGCCGCGCGAAATCGTGGCCAGAATGTCAGGATTTTCGACAAACCGCAGCACAGGCGCTTGGCCGCTGCCGTCTTTCTTCATCTTCGAGGGTGACGCATTTTCCACCCGCCAATCCGCCACCGCCGCCGCAAAGACCGCCGCCTGCGCAGGCAAAGCCGCCTCGACCGCGGCCAGCATGTCTTGCGCGGTTTCCACCGCCACCACCCGCACGCCATCGGGCGGGGGCACCACGGCAGGCCCCGTCACAAAGGTCACCGATGCCCCCAGATCGCGCAAAGCCGCCGCAATCGCAGCACCTTGCGCCCCTGACGAGCGGTTGGCGATGTAGCGCACCGGATCAATCGCCTCATGGGTGGGGCCAGAGGTGACAATCACATGCTGCCCCACAAGCGGCCCCTGCACCAGCATCGCGCGACTGGCGGCCAAGATCGCCTCGGGCTCGGCCATGCGGCCGGGGCCATGCTCGCCGCAGGCCATCTCGCCCGCGTCAGGGCCGACAAAGCGGATGCCGTCACTGCGCAGGGTGGCCAGATTGCGCTGGGTGGCGGGGTGTTGCCACATGCGCACATTCATCGCGGGGGCCAGAAGGACGGGCGTGTCGGTCGCCAAAAGCAGGGTTGACGCCAGATCATCCGCGCGCCCCGCCGCCATTTTGGCCATCAGGTCCGCCGTGGCCGGAGCCACGACAATCAGATCAGCGCTGCGCGACAGTTCGATATGGCCCATCTCGGCCTCTTCGGTCAGATCAAACAGGGCGCTATGCACCTTTTGACCTGCGAGGGCAGATACCGACAAGGGTGTTACAAACTGCGCACCGGCTTGGGTCAGCACGGGGGTGACAGCGCAGCCCTGCCCACGCAAAAGCCGGATCAGCGACAGGGTCTTATAGGCAGATATCCCGCCGCCGATAATCAGTAAAACGCGTTTGCCCGTTAGCATAAGGCCCCCTTGGATGGCGCAAGGTTACGGGCCGCGCTGCGCGAACTCAACCCTTGGCGCGCAGACCTTGAACCTAGCGCAGAAACTCGCGCGGCGATGCGCCTTGCGCTTCCAAAGCGCGGCGCAGTTTGGCGAAAGCTGCGGCTTCAAGCTGGCGGATGCGCTCTTTGGAGAGCTTCAGCTCTAGCCCCAAGGATTCCAGCGTGCGCGGCGCTTCGACCAGTTGGCGTTCGCGCACAATCATCCGCTCGCGCGGGGAAAGCGTGTTCAAGGCAAAGGTCAGATGATCGCGCAGCACGGCGCGGTCATGGGTGCTGGCAAAGCGGTCGGCGGCTTGGGTCGATTCGTCTTCCAGCACGTCAATCCACTCGCGCCCGTCTTCATCCGACGCCTGCGTGGCGTTCAGAGAGGCATCAGACCCCGACAGCCTGCCATCCATCATCGCCACATCGCCCAGGGGCACGCCCAGTTCCAGCGCCACGGCCTCGCGCAGATCTTGGCCTTGCAGCACACGGCCTTCGGCGGCAGCTTCGCGCACCAAGCGGGCCTCGACACGGCGCATGTTGAAAAACAACGACTTTTGCGAGGTGGTGGAGCCTGTGCGCACCATCGACCAGTTGCGCATCACATAGTCTTGCAACTGCGCCTTGATCCAGAACATCGCATAGGTCGAAAAGCGCACGCCACGGTCAGGGTCAAACTTTTCGGCGGCTTTCATCAGGCCCATGGCGGCCTCTTGCGTCAGGTCTGGCATGGCAGCCCCGTAGCGGCGAAACTTTGCCGCCATCGACAGGGCCAAGCGCATGTAGGCGGTGATCAACGTATCCAACGCCGCCTTGTCGCGGTTATCACGCCATGCGCGGGCCAAGGCGGCTTCTTGCTCGGCCCCCAAAAGGGCGGCGGCGCGGGCTTTCGATGTCAGCCGGATGTCAGCAAATTGTTCTTGAGCCATGGTGGGTGTCCCAAATTGATCAGCGGCGATCCGAGGCTTGGCGTTTGCTCGAATTCATTAATCATGATACGGCGCTGAATTATGACTGGATCACACCACGACATAAAATTACCAAGCCTGAGCTTGGTTGTGGGCGGCGCACGTTCGGGCAAATCGCGGCTGGCGGAACGCTTGGTTGTGGCCAGCGGGCGACCGCGCCATTACATCGCCACAGCCCAAGCGTGGGATGACGAGATGCGCGCCCGCATCGCAGCCCACCAAGACGACCGTGGGGCAGACTGGATCACCCACGAAGTGCCCCGCGATGTGGCGGCCACGTTGTCCACCCTGCCTGCCGATCACGTGGTTTTGCTGGATTGTGCGACCTTGTGGCTGACCAATGTGTTGCTGGCCGAGGCCGACATGGCCCAAGAATGCGCCGCACTTCTGGCCGCATTGACGGCCTGCAAATCCCCCGTGGTCGTGGTGTCAAACGAGGTGGGGTGGGGCATTGTGCCCGACAACGCCCTTGCGCGCGCCTTTCGCGACCATCAGGGGCGGTTGAACCAACAGATCGCGGCGGCGGCGGGCTTTGTGATCGGGGTAATGGCGGGCTTGCCCATGGTCTTGAAGGGGCGTTTGCCCGATGATTTTAACGCTGGTTTGTAAGGGAAGGATATCCGCATGACCTATGATCTTGTGATCGGCGACCGCGCCTATTCCAGTTGGTCGCTGCGCGGCTGGCTGCTGTTTGATGCCTTTGGCATTCCGGTCAAGACCCATCTGGCGCGGCTCTACAGCGATGAATTGCCTAATATGCTGCGCGATTATCCTCCGGCCAAGACGGCCCCGACGATGCGCACGCCCGACGGGGTTGTGGTGCCCGAAACCATCGCGATTGCCGAAGAACTCGCCTCGCGCCACCCGCAGGCGGGGATATGGCCGCAAGACCCCAAAGCGCGGGCCGTGGCGCGCGTGCTGGCGGCCGAGATGCACGCAGGCTTTGGCGCGCTGCGCAGCCATTGCCCGATGAACCTGCGCGTGAGCTACACCGATTGCGCGCCAAGCGAGGCGGTTCTGGCCGATCTGGCGCGGCTGGAAACGATCTGGGCTTGGGCCAAGGCGCAGACGGGCGGGGCGTGGCTTGCGGGCGCCTATTCGGCCGCCGATGCCTTTTTCGCACCGGTTGCCGCGCGGATTGCGGGCTACAACCTGCCCGTTTCCGCCCCGGCGATGGACTATGTGCAGGCCCATTTGGCCCACCCGTCCTTTCGCCGCTGGCGGGCTATGGCGCAGGTCGATGGGGCCGACCAAGACTTTTACCGCCGCGATTGGCCGCAACGCCCGTGGCCCGGCCCGCAGCCTTTGGCGGCCCGCGCCGTCAGCGGCACGCAAGCAGAAAACCCCGCCTGCCCCTATTCCGGCCGACCCGTGACCCATGTGCTAGAGATGAACGACCGCAGGTTTGGCTTTTGCACCGCCTTTTGCCGGGATAAGACCGTGGCAGACCCCGCGGCTTGGCCCGCCTTTATGGCTTTGAAGCCATCCTGAGGCGGGATCAACTGGCGCGACCGAAGCCGCGGGGGTTTCACACCCCCGCACCCCCGTGGAGTATTTGCGCCAAGATGAAGGGGCGGTTTACCGTTCGTTAAGCATTCCGGCGCTATCCCTTGGGTTGGGGATGGGGAGGCTTGTCATGGTGGCGGTGGCCTATACGGTGGCCTTTGAAGGGGTAGACGCCCGCATGGTCGAGGTGCAATGCGCTGTGGCCCCCGGAATGCCCTATTTCGGCGTGGTGGGTTTGGCCGACAAGGCCGTCTCAGAAGCGCGCGAACGGGTGAAGGCGGCGCTGAATGCCATGGCGATTGCTTTGCCCTCCAAACGCATCATGGTGAACCTGTCGCCGGCAGATATGCCCAAAGAGGGCTCGCATTTCGATTTGCCGATCGCCTTGGCGGTGCTGGCCGCGATTGACATCTTGCCCAAGGACGCGGTCGAAGGGGTGGTCAGCTTGGGCGAATTGTCGCTGGATGGGCGATTGATGCCCGTGCTGGGCGCTTTGCCTGCGGCGGTGGCGGCGGCGGCAGAAGACAAAGCGCTGCTCTGCCCCAAGGCCTGCGGGGCCGAGGCGGCTTGGGTTGGGGCCACCACAGTTTGGGCGGCGGCCTCTTTGGGTGAGGTGGTGGCGCATTTCACTGGCCGCCAGCCCTTGGCCGCAGCGCAAGCGGGCGAAGTTCTGGCAAGTCCTGCGGGCCGTGATCTGCGCGATGTGAAGGGGCAAGAACGCGCCAAACGCGCGCTAGAGATTGCCGCGGCAGGGCGGCACCATATGCTGATGATCGGCTCTCCGGGGTCGGGCAAATCGATGCTGGCGGCACGGATGGCAGGGATATTGCCGCCCTTGTCGGCGGGCGAGGCGCTGGAAACCTCGATGATCCATTCGCTGGCCGGATTGCTGAGCGAAGGCGGGATCAACCGCGCGCGGCCGTTTCGCGAACCACACCACACGGCGTCAATGGCGGCGATTGTGGGGGGGGGCAAGGGGGCCAAACCGGGGGAAGTCAGCTTGGCCCACAACGGCGTGCTGTTCTTGGACGAATTCCCCGAATTCCCCCGCCCCGTGCTGGAAACCCTGCGCCAGCCGATTGAAACGGGCGATATCGTGGTGGCACGGGCCAATGCGCATGTGCGTTATCCCTGCCGGTTCTTGCTGATTGCCGCCGCCAATCCGTGCAAATGCGGCTATATGACCGACCCCGCCCGCGCCTGTGCCCGCGTGCCGCTGTGTGGCGAGGAATATCTGGGCCGGATTTCGGGGCCCTTGATGGACCGGTTTGATCTGCGGGTTGATGTGCCACCCGTGGCCTATACCGACCTTGA
Source organism: Pseudomonadota bacterium (assembly GCA_037134595.1). Lineage (GTDB taxonomy): Bacteria > Pseudomonadota > Alphaproteobacteria > Rhodobacterales > Rhodobacteraceae > Stagnihabitans. Next base: position 7,544 of record JBAXLX010000037.1, on the reverse strand, counting down.
TCTGCCCGCCACCGGCGAAACTTCGGCCACAGTGGCGGCACGGGTAGACCGCGCCCGCGCGGTGCAGGCGGCGCGGTTCAAGGACCATCCCAAGGTGCGGGTGAACGCCGACAGCGAAGGCGCGCTTCTGGAACAGATCGCCACCCCCGATGCCGAAAGCCGCGAGCTGCTGGGCCGCGTGGCCGAACGCTTTGGCCTGACGGCGCGGGGCTATCACCGCATTTTGCGGGTGGCGCGGACCATTGCCGATCTGGACGGCGCGGCGGCGGTCAAGCGGCCCCATGTGGCCGAGGCGGTCAGCTATCGGCTGAGCTCTTCGGCCAAGGGCTAATGGCGGGCGGCGACCTTGGCCTCGATCACTTCCCAAATGCGGGCGGCGGTGTTGGTGCCGTCAAACCGCTCAAGCTCTTGAATGCCGGTCGGAGAGGTGACGTTGATCTCGGTCAACCAATCGCCAATCACGTCGATGCCGACAAAAACCTGTCCCTTTTCGCGCAAGGTCGGGCCAATCGCAGCGCAGATTTCCAGATCGCGCGGGGTCAGGCCGATCTTTTCCGGCCGCCCGCCGACATGCATGTTCGAGCGCGTCTCGCCGGGTTGGGGCACGCGGTTGATGGCCCCCACAGGCTCGCCGTCGACAAGGATGATGCGCTTGTCACCCTTGGCCACGTCGGGCAGGAATTTTTGAACGATCAACGGCTCGCGGCTCATCGAGGTGAACAGCTCAAACAGGCTGGACAGGTTGCGATCGTTCGGGTCCAGCCGAAAGACGCCAGCCCCGCCATTGCCGTAGAGCGGCTTAAGGATGATATCGCCATGCTTGGCCTTAAAGGCCCGAATCGTGGCCAGATCGCGCGAGACAGCGGTGGGCGGTGTTAATTCCGGAAATTGCAGGACCAAAAGCTTCTCGGGGCAATTGCGCACCCAGAAGGGGTCGTTGACGACCAAAGTTTTGGGATGGATCATGTCCAACAAATGGGTGGTGGTGATATAGCCCATGTCAAAAGGCGGGTCCTGGCGCAGCCAAACCACGTCCATATCGGCCAGATCCACCTCGGTTTCAGGGCCAAAGGTCACATGGTTGCCGATCTCACGGCGCAAAGTGATCGGAAAGCCCCGCGCGATCACGCGGCCTTCGACAAAGGCCAGACGGTCGGGCGCATAGTAAAACAAACTATGCCCGCGCGCCTCAGCCTCCAGCCCGATGCGGTAGGTGCTATCCCCATTGATATTCACGGACCCAATCGGATCCATCTGCAACGCAACTTTCAGGGCCATAACCGTCTCCTTGATCTGGCCCCCTAAATGACCCAGCCTGCCGCCAGATGCAATTGAACAGGTGGCCACAGGTTACGCCGCAAGGGCGTTTTGGATGATTTCGATGCGGCCCTGCCCGTCGACCAAGGCCACATCAAAGCGCATGTCCGTCAATTGACCCGCCGGTTCGCCGCCCACGAATTCTGACGCGGTGGCCATAATGCGGCGTTGCTGAGTCCACGTCAGATGTTCGGCGGCCAAAGCATGGGTGGCGCTTTTCTTGACTTCGATGAAAACCACGGTCGCCCCTTCGCGGGCAATCAAGTCAATTTCCCCGATGCTGCCCCGCCAGCGCCGCGCAATGACAGGGCGGCCGGAACGGTCGTAAAGCTGCGAGACCTGATCTTCGGCGGCAAGGCCCGCGTGATAGGATGTCTTGCCTCGGGTGGCGCGAGTCATGGGCGCGGCCCCAAAGACAAGGCCAATTGATACAGATCGCGGCGGGTCAGGCCAAAGGCTTGGGCCACTTGGGCCGCCGCATCTTTGCTGGACTGGGTTTTCAAAGCTTCGCGCAAGGCATCCTCGACCGTTTGGGCGTCGGCTTGCACCGGATCGGCCCGGTCAACCACCACCACGATTTCCCCCTTCAAATCCCGCCCGGCCAGACTTTCAGACAGCTCGCCCAAAGTGCCGCGCACGATTTCCTCGAATCGCTTGGTCAGTTCGCGGCAGATCGCAGCCTGCCGATTTGCCCCAAGTGTCTCGACCATATCACGAAGGCAGGCATCAATTCTTCTAGGAGATTCATAAAATACAATCGATCCGGGCACCTGCGCCACCTCGCGCAGCGCGGTTTTGCGCGCCGCTGATTTTGGCGGCAAAAAGCCTGCGAAAAAGAAGCGGTCGGTGGGCAGGCCAGACACGCTCAGCGCGCATAACAGCGCCGAAGGCCCCGGCGCTGCCAGCACCGTCAGCCCCGCATCAATCGCCGCGCGGGCCAGTTGAAAACCCGGGTCCGCCACCAATGGCGTTCCCGCCTCGGACGCGTAGGCCACTGATTTTCCAGCCTTTAACGCCTCGATCAGGCGGGGGCGCATTTGGTCGCCGTTGTGGTCGTGATAGGCCAGCACCATGCGCCCATTCAGCGCCACGCCGTGCATCTCCATCAGGTGGCGCAAAGTGCGGGTGTCTTCGGCGGCCAGAACATCGGCGCCGGCCAAGATATCCAAGGCGCGCAGCGTGATGTCGCGGGCAGCGCCGATGGGTGTTGCCACAAAGTGCAGGCCGGGTTGAATGGCGTTCGGGCTTTGGGTCCAACTGCTCATGATCTGCGTCCTTATGGCTCGCCCAAGTTTACAACACCTGTGGTTCCGCTTACTCTGCTCCGCGTCAAGGGGCGAGGGGGAACGGCAGGTTGATGCCCGTCCTTTCTGAGGCCCGCTCAGGTCAGGAGAGTTCGATGTCATCCCTTTTCGCCCGTCTTGGTGCGCGTCTTAGCGCTTTGGTCGCCGTTCTGGCCAGTTTGGTCGTGCTGAGCGCCTGTGAGACCTCAGCCCCAACAGGGCAGGCCACGGGCAGTTACAATGGCACGCCGGTGGCTGTGGCGCTTTTGGTGCCATCAGGCTCTGGCGAGGCCAGTGATGATTTGATTGCCATCGGATTGGAAAATGCCACGCGCATGGCCATCGCCGATCTGGGCGCTGTGCAGATTGACCTGCGGGTTTACGCCACGGCGGCCAATCCCGATACGGCGGCCGCCATGGCCAGCAAAGCGGTCGATGACGGCGCCAAGATCATCCTTGGGCCGTTTTACGGGGCAGAGGCCAGCAAAGCCGGTGCCGCCGTTTCCGGTCGCGGCGTTGCTGTCATGAGCTTTTCCAACAACCCCGCCATCGCGGGTGGCAATGTGTTCATTCTGGGCCAGACCTTTGACAGCACGGCCGCTCGCTTGGCAGCTTACGCCGTGACCAAGGGTTTGACGCGCATCATGGTCGTGTCCGACCAGACCGCGGCGGGAGAGGTGGGCAAGGCCGCCATCCAATCGGCGGTGGTTTCGGCCGGGGGGGCTGTCGCCGCTGTGGGCAGTTACCAGTTCAGCCAGAACGGCATTGTCCAAGCGGTCAGCGATATCGCCGCCTCGGCCAAATCCTCCACCGCGCAGGCGGTGTTTTTGACGGCGGACACCGGGGGGGCTTTGCCCTTGCTGACGCAACTTTTGATGGAAAACGGGGTTGACCCGACCTCCACGCAGTACATCGGCCTGACGCGCTGGGATATTCCTGCGGCCAACCTGACCCAACCCGGCGTGCAGGGTGGCTGGTTTGCCTTGCCAGACCCCGGTTTGGCGCAGCAATTTCTGGGCCGCTACCAATCGGCCTATGGGGCTGCGCCCCATGCGACGGCCGCCCTTGCCTATGACGGAATGGCCGCCATTGGGGCCTTGGTCAACCAAAGCGGGCCGAGCGCGCTCACCGCCAGTGGCCTAACCCAAGGTGCGGGCTTTGTCGGTGTCAACGGCATCTTCCGCTTTCTGCCCAGCGGCAGCAACGAGCGCGGCCTCGCCGTGGCACAGATCGTCAACCAACAGGTCATCGTGATCGACCCCGCCCCGCGCAGCTTTGGCGGTGGCCCCGCCTCAGGCCGAGCCGGATTTTAAGGGTGGCGGTCGCGCAGACGGGGGCACCTTCGGGGGCATCGGTCAAACCAGTGCTGCGCGATGCGCCCTTGCTGCTGGCCGAGACGAGCGTGCTAGACCCAAGCGCTCTGCGCCCGTTGATCGCCGAAGCCTGCGCTGGTAAGCCAGACACGCGGGGTGCGCGCACGATTGTGGCGCGCATCCTGGCCGAGGCTAAGGCCAAAGCCAATGCCACGCTAGAGCGCGCCTTTGCGCTTGATCCGCGCAATGCCTTGCCGCTGATCCGCTCGCAAGCCCGCCTGACCGACGGGCTGCTTTTGCTAGCCTATGAGGCGGCCGAGGCGCTGCATCCCTTGCAGATCAAGGCCGATGCCGAACGCTTGTGCGTGCTGGCGGTCGGGGGCTTTGGCCGATCCGAAATGGCCCCGCAGTCCGACGTAGACCTGCTGTTTTTATACCCGTGGAAAATCACCCCGCGCGGCGAAAGCGTGATTGAGACGCTGCTTTACATCCTGTGGGACCTGAAGCTGAAAGTCGGCCATTCCAGCCGGACCGTCAAAGACTGCCTGCGGCTGGGGCGCGAGGATATCACGATCCGCACCGCGCTGTTGGAACACCGCTATGTCACCGGCGACCAAGCCCTTGCCACCGAGCTGGATGACAAGCTTTGGTCAGACCTGTTTCGCACCACGGGGCGCGAGTTTATTGATGCCAAACTTGCCGAACGCGCCGAACGGCACAAACGCCAAGGCGGGCAGCGCTATGTGCTGGAACCCAATGTCAAAGAGGCCAAGGGCGGCTTGCGCGATCTGCAAACGCTGTATTGGATCGGCAAATACCTGCACCGCGTGCCCTCGGCCGAGGGGTTGGTGGGTGCGGGCCTGTTGACGGCGGAAGAATTCGCCATCTTCCAGCGCGCCGAAAACTTCCTATGGGCGGCGCGCAGCCATATGCACTATATCACCAAGCGCACCACCGACCAGTTGACCTTTGACCTGCAGGTCGAGGTGGCCGCGCGGATGAACTACCGCGATTACGGCGGCAGGCGGGCGGTGGAACATTTCATGCAGGATTACTTCCGCCACGCCACCCGCGTGGGCGAGCTGACCCGCATCTTCCTGACCGAGCTAGAGGCGCGTCACGCCAAGCCCGAAGCCCGCATCATCGGCTTTTTGAACCGCCGCAAAGTGGCGGCTGGCTTCAAACTGGTGCAGGGCCGTCTGGATGCGGCAGATGCCAAGAAATTCCTGTCCGATCCGCTCAACATCCTGCGGGTCTTTGAAGAGGCGCTGCGCACGGGGTATTTGCTGCACCCCAATATGATGCGGCTTTTGGCGTCAAACCTGTCGTTGATCGACGACCATATGCGCGACGATCCGGCTGCTGCCGAAATCTTCCTGCGGCTGCTGCTCGACCATGGCAACCCCGAACGCGCGCTGCGGCGCATGAACGAATTGGGGGTGCTGTCGGCGTTTATTCCTGAATTTGAAAACATCGTCGCGATGATGCAATTCAACGTCTACCACCATTACACCGTGGACGAGCATATCATCCAATGCATCTCGTGCCTTGCGCAGATCGAGCGGGACGAGTTGGTTGAAGAATTACCTGTGGTGACGGGCATTCTGAAAGACGGCGTCAACCGGCGGATCATCTATGTCGCCTTGCTGCTGCACGACATCGGCAAGGGCCGGCCAGAGGATCATTCCATCATCGGTGCGCAATTGGCGCGGCGGATCTGCCCGCGGCTGGGGCTCTCGGCGGAAGAGACCGAAACGGTGGAATGGCTGGTGCGCTACCACCTGCTGATGTCTGACATGGCGCAAAAGCGCGATGTGGGCGACCCGCGCACGGTGCGCGACTTTGCCAAGGCGGTGGAAACCCGCAAGCGGCTGGATTTGCTGACGGTGCTGACCGTTTGTGACATTCGCGGCGTAGGGCCGGGCACATGGAACAACTGGAAGGCCATGCTGCTGCGCCAGTTGTACACGGTGACGGCGGAAGCCTTGGAAGGGGGTTTAGAAACCATCAGCCGCGAGCGCGCGGTGGAAGACAGCCGTGCCGCCCTGCGCGCCCGCCTGTCAGATTGGGGCGAAACCCAAGTCACCCGCGAAACCGCTCGCCATTACGACCCCTATTGGCACGGCCTAAGTACCGACACGCAAGAAGCCTTTGCCCGCCTGCTGTTAGACCTGCCCAACGACGAAATTCGCATCGACCTGCACCCCGAACCCACCCGAGATGCCACCCGTGCCTGCTTTGCGCTGGTCGATCACCCCGGCATCTTCTCGCGCCTTGCGGGGGCCTTGGCGCTGGTGGGGGCCAATGTGGTCGATGCGCGGACCTATACGTCCAAGGATGGCTACGCCACGGCGGTGTTTTGGGTGCAAGATATCGAAGGGCATCCTTACGAAGCCTCAAAGCTGCAACGCTTGCAGGCGATGATCGACAAGACCCTGAAGGGCGAGGTGCGCCCGCGCACGGCGCTGGCCGACCGCGACAAGGTGAAAAAACGCGACCGCGAGTTTCGCTTTCCCACCCATATCACCTTCGACAACGAAGGCTCTGAAATCTACACCATCATCGAGGTGGACACCCGCGACCGGCCCGGCCTGCTGTATGATCTGACCCGCACTTTGGCGGCAAATCACATCTATATTGCCTCTGCCGTGATTGCGACTTATGGGGCACAGGTGGTCGATGCCTTTTATGTCAAAGACATGTTCGGCCTGAAGCTGCATGCCAAAAACCGGCAGGAAAACCTTGACCGCAAGCTGCGGCAGGCGATTGCCGAAGGGGCCGAACGGGCGCAAGGATAGAATGAAACCGCAATCGCTTGTCCGCAACATTCTGACCGTGGGCGGTTGGACGCTGATTTCGCGCGGCACCGGCTTTGCCCGCGATGTGATGATGGCGGCCTATCTGGGCACCGGCCCCGTGGCCGAGGCGTTCTTGGTGGCGTTTTCCCTGCCCAACATGTTCCGCCGCTTCTTTGCCGAGGGCGCGTTCAACATGGCCTTTGTGCCGATGTTCGCCAAAAAGCTGGAAGGCGGCGAGGATGCCGCAGGCTTTGCCCGCGATGCGTGGAACGGGATGGTGACGCTGCTTTTGGCCTTTAGCGTGATCGGCACGCTGGCCATGCCGTGGCTGGTTTGGGCCATGGCATCGGGCTTTAGCGGCGAGCGGTTTGATCTGGCGGTGACCTTCGGGCAGATTTCGTTTTCTGATATCCTGTTCATCTCGCTGGTGGCGCTGCTGTCGGGCATTTTGACCACGCATGGCCATTTTTCCGAAGCCTCCTTTGTGCCGGTCTTGATGAACTTGGTCTTCATCGCTGCGATGTGGTTGGCGGTTTGGGCGGGATGGGATATGGGGCTCACCCTGTCATGGACGGTGCCCGTGACGGGGGTGGCGCAACTGGCGTTCACTTGGGTGTCAGCGCGCAGGATAGGCTATAGCTTCACCTTTGGGATGCCGCGCTGGACGGCAGATTTGGCCCGTCTGGCCATGATCGCGGGGCCTGCTGTGCTGGCGGGCGGGGTTGTGCAGATCAACTTGCTGGTCGGTCGGCAAGTGGCCAGCTTTACCGAAGGCGCCGTTGCTTGGCTGTCTTATGCCGACAGGCTGTATCAGTTGCCCTTGGGCGTGGTGG
>JBAXLX010000036.1:0-16086 GCA_037134595.1 Pseudomonadota bacterium | reverse complement strand
CCGTAGCCGCGGCCGAAGGCCTGCACCAGCTCGGCGCGTGGCCGCGCTGCCAGATAGGCGTTGGACCGTGTCATGCAGCGCGCATCACAGGGCCGATACCCGGCACCTTGCAAAGGCAGCGCTCCTCTTGATACGTCCTCATTGCAGCCCCAAGGTCGTCGCCCAAGCGCGCGGTGATCTCCCTCACCTGTTCGGACTGCAGGCCATAGATCTGCCCCCTCTGACGCACGGGCATAAGCAGGTCCGCTTCGGACCCCTTCTCGGCGGTTTTCAAAATCCTGGAACGGCTGGGCCCTTTCGTTGCCGCAGGGTAGGGGCATCCACTGCATCGGTTCAGTCTGGCGCCTCATCCGGCGACCGGTAAGCCGGCCGCCGATGCAACAGCCTTGCGACCAACGGCGGTGCTAGAGCGAAGCGACCTTTATCTGATGCGAAGAACCCCGCCCATTCGCGCTCGCAAAGCCCCCAATCAGTCGGGCGTGCCAGTTTCACCAACCTGCGCCGCCGGTCAACCAAGGCGAACCATTGTGGACGCAGCCGGTCACATCGCTCTGGCGCGCGCACGATGCTTTATGGGCGCGACCACGATTGCAGGGTTTATTGGCAAATTATGCAAAATCCTGTGCGATATGGCCAAAAAACCACCGTGTTTCAGTGGAAAACCCTTAGCATCTGGTTGTTCAAAGAAAACGATATAGTCGGGGTCACGCGACCCGCTACACCGCTTAAATGTGCGCCTGCTCTGTTTCTTCGACCTGAACGGGCGGGAAGCTTCCGATAGATCTCAGCCAGTTTCTTTTGTTGCAATAACCGCCGTATTGGAGCAGGCTTTCCGTCGCTCGCCGAAGTTATTACTTCCAAAGTGTTGACCACTCTATCGATTTGTGTTTAGTCAAGACGTTCGTTAGAGCGCCGCCGTGCGCTTAAGGTCATTTGGGGACATAACCGCACTGTGCTTTGTGAGCATTACCGTCAATCTTTGCGGGAACGCACCGCTTATGTCGGGCAGAACACCCTTTTGTTCGCAACCACGGTGCGAAGGAACGTCCGCATGGGCCGCCGCAACGCCAGCAACGCTGATGTAGAAACCGCCGCCCAAGCGCGCGCGTTCATCGTCGGCCTTCCGGGCGGCCATGACGCTCAGGTGGGCGAGAACGGCATTTTGCTGCTGGATGAAGCGACAAGTGCTCTGGACAACCGCGCGGCGTGGCACGTACGTGACGCCGTATCAACTGGCACCCGGGGCCGCACCACGAGCTGGATCGTCCATCGCCTTTCGACCATTCTTGCCGCAGACGAGGTGGCCTATATCGACGGCGACCGTTTGGTGGAACAGGGCCCGATCGCAGAGATGTTGAACGGAAAGGGAAAAGTGGCTGCCTTGTTCGAAACTTTGACGGTGAAAAACCATACGGCGTAATGGCGCTGGAGGTAGGGGGGTTATAAGATGGTCACAGGATTAAAACGCATTGCGTTTCATAAAAGCGGAAAGCCACGGCGTTGGCTAAGATCGGTGGTGTTTCGCAAGGACCGGACAGTCCGCAAGATGTTCGAACGTGTCGTTAAAAAGAAGAACGGACAGGTGCGACCCAATTTTTCCGAGTGGGTCATCTCACGAGATAGCGGCCGCGAAATTTCAATTCTGCCGCAAAACGCACCAGCCCTGAACCGGCCCGAGGCTTTTTTACAGAGTGTACTGCCGCTTGAAAATATGGTCGGCATTTGGCGTCACCGTGCGGACCCAACGTCATTATTAGACACCGATGACCTGTTAAAAATAATTTCAACATCTGGTCAAAAAGCGCGCCCCTTGGGCAGGTCAGATCTGCTGATTGCCGTCAGCCACGATAATTATTTAGAAAATATTGGTGGCATTCAAATTTGTATTCAGCGCGAACAAAAATTGGCAGCCGCCAAAGGTTTTGACTATCTTCAAATTCACCCGTGGCATGCGATTCCCCGTCTTGCGCATGTGGACGAAGACGACGATGTCATTATTGGACTTGTGCTGAATGGCAACTACGTGGGGGCCTGCTTTACGTCCTCACTCATAAAATCGGTGAAGGACCTTAATCAAATCGGGCAACGCGGGACAAAGCTGGTTATACATCAGCTCATGGGCCATCTCACCGAACAAATCGCGGAACTCGCGCAACATGTCGATGGACGACGCTGCGTGTTTTGGTTGCATGATTTCTTTTCGCTTTGCCCCAGCGCCACTTTGCTGCGTAACGGCCTGCGTTTTTGTGACGCACCGCCCGTTACGTCAAATTCTTGCGGCATTTGCAAATACGGAAGTGAGCGCATTCATCATGAGCAACGCATTGAAGCCTTCTTCGGCGCTGTGGAGGTGGACGTCGTCAGCCCATCGCAAGTTACAGCTGATTTTTGGCAGATGCATTGCGCTTTGCCGACGGCGTCCATTTCAATAATTCCTCACATCGTCTTAGAGGAGACGGCCCCTGATATATCCCGGCATGAAGAAAACACACAGCGCGGTGAAAAAATAAGGATAGGATATCTCGGCGCTCAGGTGCATCAAAAGGGATGGCACATATTTAAACATCTCATGGATGACCCCTCCCGACCGCCGAACCGTGAATTTGTGGTTCTCTCCAGTGGCCGCCCGCAGATGGGTGAGGATCTTTGGAAAGAGGTACGAGTTAGCGCTAATCAACCTGATGCTATGGCTGCCGCAGTAGAGCAAACCGATGTTGATATCGTTGTTCATTGGCCAACCTGCTTTGAGACCTTTTCGCTTACAACCTATGAGGCATTTGCTGGATCAGCCTATGTCGTGACCAATGCTTGGTCCGGAAACGTCGCTGATGCTGTAAAACGAACTGGCCGTGGGGTTGTGTTCGAAAATGAGGCAAAACTTATCGAATTTTTCAACACGGGTTTGATCGAGGCTTTGGTCGATCAGCGTAGAAAGCAAAAAGACGGCGCGCGACTTCGCCTGGTGCAAAGCGATCTATCTTATGCAATTCTTCAAGAGAAATGACGACATGTCCAAAATTCACGTCTTCACGAGTTTTACCTATAGCTACCTTAACAGAGCCCGCGTTTTAGCCAGCACAGTACGGCGGCATAATCCAGATTGGGTGATCTGGGCCATTCTAACGGACAAGCTTCCAGAAGGCGTATTATTGCCAGACAGTTTGAAGGGATTTGACAAAGTTTTAACTGTGGAAGAAATTTTTGGAAATGAGACACGCAAATGGCTGTTTGGTCATGATATCGTAGAGGCTTGCACAGCTGTCAAAGGTCGTGCGCTACAATGGATAATGAGGGAACCCGGTGTCGAAAAGGTCATTTATCTCGACCCTGATATCGCTGTTTTTAATTCTCTGGATCCTATAGCCACCTTGCTTGACACTCATCCCATCATTCTAACCCCGCACCTGCGCGATCCGGAAGATCGCGCAGATGTTACGGCGATTCAAGACAACGAAATGGGCTCTTTGATGCATGGCGCCTATAATCTGGGGTTCATCGCCGTTAACCAAAGTGACGAAGCGCACCGTTTTGCCAACTGGTGGGCGGATCGGCTGCATGATTGGTGCCATGATCGGCGTGATATCGGCGTTTTCGTTGATCAAAAGTGGTGCGACCTGATCCCTTGCTTCTTCGACGACGTGAAGGTGCTGCGCGATCCGGGATACAACGTCGCAAGTTGGAACCTAAGCAAGCGCAAATTGCACTTTGATTTGGCGGGCCGAGCGCTGATTAACGGACATCTGCTGCGCTTTTTTCATTTTACCAAGCTCGGACCAATCGGTGATGTAATGACGCGACGTTATGCAGGTGACAATTCCGAGATCTACGAACTTTGGTGGTGGTACAGGCATGCTGTCGAATTGGCAAGTGAACCCGCAATTCCGGCAGGGTGGTGGCGTTACGGCACATTCGAAAATGGCGTTCAAATCCCTAAGGATGGACGTGAGCTTTATCGCGTTCGTGGCGATCTTCGAGCAGCGTTCCCTGACCCGTACCTGTCGGGCAGCAATACATTCCAAGAGTGGCTAAAACTATGATCTACCGCTTTGGGCGGTTAATCCTAATCGGGGCTTTCTTCAATTTATAATGGCATTCCCTATGTTGATGGCTGGTATGTGAGATTTGCATGGGAAAACATCATCCTTTTAAACTTCTACGACGTAAGTCTAGGAGGATTTAGACCGCCCCGAATTTTCTGGAGGCCTATTAGGCATCGTAGCGCTGATTTGGCATCGTTTTCGAGAGGATCGCAACAGTTTGCTTCGGCTTGACCAGCTTGACTTAGCGCGTTTTATAAAAGTAAAATCTCCATGTACGTTGTGAGGGGCTAATCCATGGGCTGTTTCAGGCTAATTTTGGCGATCGCTGTGCTTCTGGCGCAGGCGCGTGAAGCATTTCCGAATTCTGCTGCCACTTCTTCGTTAAAGCGTGAGAGTTTTCACATATTTGTTTGATCTGGCCATGCGGTATTCGCGTTTTTATTTATAGTTCTTATATGTCAATGATTATAACTGAGAAGTACTTTAAAATGGACGGAGGTTGCTGGTTTTTTTATTCGAATAGAGCTTTAAGTCTTTAAATCGGGAAAAATCGCCATTGTAGGTTGTTATCTTCTATTTTTCTTCTTGAGCGGAACGCATTCTTTTATTTTTCTTGAAGCGGATTCAGGAGAGGGATGGTTGACGGCCTTCGCAGTCTTTAGTAATCTTTTTTTCTTAGGTGGAGAGTTCATACCATTATTGCCAGACTCAAATTGGAGTTATCTCCTCACGCCGATCTGGTCGTTAAGCCTTGAATTATATTTTTATCTGCTTGCACCTTTTATTGTGAGAATCCGGCTCAGATATTTGTTATTGCTTGTGCTTGGTCGGCTTCGTTTTCGGCTGGGACTTTACGCAATGGGTGTGCCAATTCTGCCCTTACGTTATTTTATGTTCCCAAGTGATTTTGTGTTTTTTATGATGGGCATCATGTCTTATCGCCTCTTCGCTAGGATTGAGGGATCGAGGGCTCGCCTGGTTTTTGGTTCATTGGCAGCATTTAGTTTGCTTGGTTTTACTATTTATGAACCCTTCTGGCGATATCCAGACTTTGACCAATGGCAATGTTGATTCTTCTATGTTCTGGTTGCCATATGTAATCCCTTCCTAGTCAGCCTGACGAAACTGAGCAGGCTCGAAAATTTCGTAGGGCAGCTCAGCTATCCGCTATACATGGTACATTTGCTCGTTCTGTCCGTAGTCGCACGATACTATGTAGAGCCCCTTTATAGAATAGGTTTGGCATTTGTGCTGTCAATTGTATCTTCTTTTGTACTGTACAGTGCAATTGAGAGGCCGATTGAAATCATTCGGCGTAAGTTGCGGTCTGGTCAGGCCGACTTTTCCCCAACAAAAAGTTTCTGGCTGTCGTGATTGGGGTATAGGTTCTATTTTGACCGGCTCACACCGCTTCTTTTTAGGGGCGTGAATTCCCCTGCGAAGGGCAGCGAAACGTCCTAGAAGGGCAGCGAAACGTCCTAAATGTGATGATTTTGGAAGCCCTCGCAAAAACAGACGAAATCTTGGTGTTCAGGATCGGAAATTTTTAGATCATGTCAATGATAAATCAATGTAACCCTGACAACAAGATTTTAGAGATGTATTATTGAGAACGGTTGGGGGCGGTTCCGTTGGCCTCGTCTTCATGTCTTCGACCGTCGCCCCTTTGCAACAGTCCTTGGCTTGATACTCAAGTCTTGGCCCAAGTCTGCAAGCGAACTTGCAATCGGTGCATTGCTGTTTTTTCGACGTGCGCCGTCGTGGCGCTGCCTTGACAAACTTGTCTCACGTTGGTTCCTTTCGTTGCAGAGAAAAGATTGCAGCCTTAATACTTGCGATCAAACACCTAAAGTTCAATGTTGTCCCGTATCAGAAACGTTTCAAAAAGCTGACTTTGGGAAGCCCGGCCAAGTCTGGCGATTAGTTCCGCTTTTGAGAGACAAACCCAATCTGAAAGCGCCCATCTTGGAGTTGACCAAAGCGCTTGACGCAATTCATCGGCGTTATTTACAGGTCGCACTATAATCTCTTCGCCGTCGACCTTACCCGTAAAATCAGCCAAACGGTCTGGAGGGGCGGCGAGCAATACAGCTTCATAGGCCATCGGAAATATGCGCGCGGAGGTGGCATTGTAATTGTTTTTTCTGAAAAAAGGAAACGCGACATAGATAGGGTTATAATTCAACTCGATGAGCGTTTCCAACAAATCGATACTCGATGTATCCTCATTGCATTCAGCCCATATGATTGGCCTCTTAGTCTGAATATACCCTCTGTCACTCAAAATGGCTTCGTTTTCCATTCCTTCAATATCGAGCTTTAACACGTCATAGTCACCGTATTCGGCACGCAGATCCTTCAGCGGCCGGCAAGCTACAGTTGCCTCAATTCCGACAGCATGCTCATATTTTACACCGCCAGCATTTAGAGGGCTTTGGTCCTCGCGTGGGCTTAAGAGGCCAACGTGATTTGCCACTGCAAAAGGTGCTATTTGAAAGGGGCAAGGTGCATTGCGCGTTAGGTTTTCACGTAGGTGATGCTGCAGAACCGAGCTAGGTTCCACAACCACCAAATCGCGCGGCGGTTGCGCCGCCAGGTGTGAAACACCGAGCCCGAAGGTTCCCAAGAATGCACCGACGTCCCAAAAGCAATCGTCACCGCGCACCATGGGAGCTAGAAGCATCTGTTCGGCCAGAGACCATTCACCGTAAGTGACCAAAGTTCGAACGATCAGATCATCTGGCCAGTCGGGAGTCGTCAGTTGGCCATAAATTGTTTTAATGACTGGCATCTTGCGCCTCTAAATAAATTGGAGAAATAGTATCTGTTTTGTTGAAGTTTGGAAAGTAGAAAAAGAGGTGGCTTGGGAAATCGACAGAGTGGCTAAGTGAAGTTTGGCACCGTCATGGTCCGGCGTGGCGTGGATCATCTGAAGGACCTCTCGGCGGTGTGGGCGGGTTGTGCGCAAGCGCAGAAAGTCGCGGATGCTGGTTTACCGCTGCTGGTGCGGCAGGTGCCGAAGTCCCCAGACCCGGGTGACGTCGGTTAGGTAGGCAAGATCAACCGCTTTGGCACCCAGACGGCAGTATCGAAGACGGTGGGCCCGACATGGTCGATCCTTTTGCCAAGCTTGGTCCGTCCGAGGTGCTGTGACGCGGGGCAAGTTGGCCTCAAACATCCACAGCCACCGTGTCCACCTCAAGTTGAGGATACTCAGTTTCAGCTCAGCCGCAACTCTGCGAGCGGAGACGATCCCTTTCTTTTGCCATTGGCTCACCTTTTGCAGCACGGCCACCAATTCGGCAACCGTCTCAACGCGGACCATCTTGGCCTTAGCCTTGACGACGCTTGCAATGGGGCGCTTTTGCAGCGCGCCAACAACCGATGTGGAAGTTTTGCAGACCCGTTCGCGATAAGATGAGGAATGAGAAGGTTTCTGCTGCGGGCGGGTCAGGGCGTAAAAGCCCGTTCGGGAAATTCGCTGCGGCGTGACAGGCCGCCGAATTTCACAAAGCGACGTTTCAATGTCGTCTTGCTGTCATTCCATTGTCGTAAACACAACTTAGACGTTGTTCCCGATGTAAACGCAACGGAGACGGTCGTGTCGCTTGGTCGGTTTGAGCAGCGGATGACAGCGCAGTCGGCGCAGATGTCCATAACCGAACAGCGGTTGGCGCGGGCTATTTCCTTGCAAAAGGAACGGGTGGTTCTGGCTTCGGCGGCGCAGATTGCCGACTTGGCGGGCACAAGTGATGCCACTTTGCTGCGCATGATGCGCGTTTTGGGCTATGAAACCCTCGCGGAACTGCGTGAAGAGGTGCTGGCCGATATCACCGGCAGCACGGCCCCCTCATTGCGGATGCAAAGCACGATTGAGGCAGCGGGCAGCGATCCCGCGCGACTTTTGGCGCATGTGATCGGCATTCAGCGCGATCATCTGGCCGCGCTGAGCGCACCCGCTTTGGCCGAAAACTACGCAACGGTGCTGGAGCTTTTGGCCCAAGCTCAGGCGGCCCATGTCTTTGGCCTCGGCCCATCGGGTGCGATGGCTGACTATTTTGCCCTGCAATTGGGCCGAGTGGGCCTGCACGCATCCAGCGTCACGCGCAGCGGAATTGGGCTGGCCGACCAGCTTTTGGCGATGCGGGCGGGCGATGTTCTGGTCTTGATCGCCTATGCCCCACTGTACCGCGAAGTGGCCGTGGTGCTTGCGCGGGCCGAGGCGCTTGGCCTGCCGGTGATTCTGATTTCAGACTCTCTCGGCGCCATTCTGGAAGGCCGCGTTGCGGTCACGCTTGATGTTCCGCGCGGGCGATCTGAACATCTGGCGTTGCATTCGGCGACGCTTGTGATGATCGAAGCTTTGGTTCTGGGCCTGTCGGCCCGCAACCGTGACCGGGCGCTCGACACGCTCGACGAGTTTGCCAGCCTGCGCGCTGCCATCGACAGCGGCTGGACAAAGCGCGGCACCCGCCGCCGCAAAACCCCCGACCCCCACCAAACTACCCCCCACCCACCGGCTGACCAGCCGTCTTAGCCCGAATGGAGAGACCTATGATGAAACGTGCTTCTCTTGGCCTTGCTTTGCTATTGTCCACCGCAGCCCTGCCCGTAGCGGCGGCTGATCTTGTTTTGTACGATGCGCTCGACTTTGCGGGCCATGTCGCAGAGGCTTTCACCAAGGCCACCGGTGTGACCGTTGACGTGGTGGAACCCGGTTCGACCGGCGAAACCTTGGGCAAAATCGCCGCCGAAGGCAACAATCCCCAGTTTGACCTGCTGTGGGTGGACGGTTCGGCCGTGTTCGAACGCCTGATGCAGGACGGTTCGGTTCAAGCCATTCCGGCCGATGTTGCCGCCGCCGCCAAATTCAACGATCTGGGCAAGGCTTTGATGCCTGCCAGCATGGCCTTCATCCCCACCGGTGCCTCGACCACCGCCATCGAAGTCAACACCACCAAGGTGGCTGAAGCGGATTATCCCAAGTCTTGGGCCGATCTGACGAAATTCGCCGGTGCCGTTGCGGCCAAAGACCCCAACCTGTCCGGCCCCGCCTACCAGTGGCTGGCAGGCTTTTTCCAGACCAACGGTGTTGACGCAGGCAAAGCCTTGCTCGCCGAAGTGCTGACCAACAAAGACCTGTCGGGTCTGGGCTCGGGCGGCAAGATCAACAAAGCCGTTCTGACCGGAGACGCCAAGGTTGGCATCAACCAAGACAGCTCGATCATCGCCAAGCAAGTTGCAGGCGAGCCGGTTGTGGCGGTTTACCCGTCTGAAGGGTCGGTCGCTTTGCCCGAAGGCTTGGGCATCGGTGCGAAGTCGCAGCATATGGAGGCTGTGGCCAAGTTCATCGCTTTTGTCACCTCGCCCGAGGGACAGGCCGCGATGCAAGACGGCGATGACACCGACTTTTTCTTTATCCCCGTCATCGACGGTGTGAAGCCCAAAGCCGAACGCCCTGCCGTCACCTTTATCACGCTGGACGACAAAGTCGCCTCCGAGCATGAGACGGAATGGAAGCAGTGGTACAAAGACAGCTTCGTTCCCCAGTGATCGGCGCGTGAGCTATCTTAACATCAAACGTGCGGCGCAAACGCGCCGCACACCGCCACCCCGCAGCCTTGCGCTGCCGGGGTGGTTGTCTTTTGCATGGGTTGATCTGCCGATCTTGGCCGTGTTCTTCTTGTTGATTGTCTTGCCTTTGCTCAGCGTGCTGGCGCAGGCGGTGATGCCCGCTTTGTTTGACCCCAAAGCGCCGGGGTTTGGGCTGGATGTGTCGGCCTTGAACCACGCCCTGTTTGCGCCGCGCGTGCTGCGATCAATCCTGCATTCGGTCGAACTTGGGGCGGCAGTGGCTGTGAGCGCCACACTAACAGGCGGGCTTTTTGCCGCCCTGACCCAACGCTTTGCCCTGCCGCTGCGCGCGCTTTATGCGCCGGTGCCTTGGCTGGTCTTTTTGACGCCGGGGTATCTTAAGGCCATGGCTTGGGTGCTGTTGATGGCCCCGGGCGGGTATCTGGCGCAACTGGGTCTGTTGCCGCATTGGGGATCGGATGCGTTTTTCGGCTTGGGCGGGTTGGTGCTGGTGCATACGCTCAGCCTGTTTCCCTTGCCTGCGTTCATCATCGGTTCGGCCTTGGCGGGTTTGGGGCAGGATCTACAGGATGCCGCCCGCCTGTCAGGCGCTGGCCCTTGGCGTATCTGGCTGCGGATCAACCTGCCGCTGTTGCTGCCCGCCATAGCCCTGTCGCTGATCGCCACCTTTGCCGAGGTGCTGTCGGATTTCGGCCTTGCCGCCACCATTGCCCGCAGTGCGGGGTTTGGTGTGCTGACCTATGGCATTTATGCTGCGGCATCAGACTATCCCGTGGATTTCCCCTTGGCGGGGGCCGAGGCGCTGGTGCTTTTGACGCTGATTTTGCTGGTGACACTGGGCGACCGATTGCTTCGGCGGCAAGGCGCTTTGCGGCTGATCTCTGGGCGCAGCAAACCCAGCCAGCGGCAGGAACTGGGGCCATGGGCGCGCTGGTGCTGGACGGTCGTGATTGTTGGCATTGGCGCTTTGGCGATCTGGTTGCCCTTGGCGGTGATTTTGCTGCGCGCCTTTACCGACACCTTGGGCGCTGGGTTAGCGGTGTCGAACTTTACCTTAGCGAATGTCACCGAAACCCTGTCACCAAGCGCTCCGGCACGTCCCGCGATCCTGCGCAGCTTTGGCTATGCCGCCCTGACAGCCCTGATCGCGGCCACCATCGCCTTGATCCTTGCCGCGCGGTTGGACCGTGGAGGGCCAAACCTGCGCGCTTGGGTGACGGGTCTGGCCTTGGGCACCATCGCCATTCCGGGGATCGTTCTGGGCTTTGGCTATATTCTGGTGTGGAACCGCTTGCCGGGTTTTCGCGACTGGCCCTTTCCGCATTACGGGCAAGCGTCACTTTTGGTGATGGGCTATGTCGCCTCGGCCTTGCCTTATTGCCTGATCATCATCCTGACCGCCGTGGGCCAGTTGGCCCCCAGCCTGACCGATGCGGCCCGTTTGCACGGCCACGGGGTTGCGGCGCGATTGGTTAAGGTTGTGTTGCCCCTGGTGCTGCTGTCGGTTGTCACCGCGGTGCTTTTAACCTTTATCCGAACGGTATTTGAACTGCCCATCTCGCAGCTTTTGGTGCCACAAACCGGCAGCCCGGTGCCGCCCTATGTGGTGCGACTGTTAGGGCATGATGATGACGGCCTTGCCTCGGCCTTAGTGCTGGTGTGCATGGTGGGGGCGGGGGGCATTGCAGGGCTGGGCTGGCTTTGGGCCCAAAAGCATTTGAATTTCGCCCCGAAAGAAAGCCTGTCATGAGTGCTGCATTGATCTGCGAAGGCATCCAAAAGCAGCTTGGCGGCAAAGCCGTCTTGCGCGCCCTAGACCTGTCGGTCATGGCCGGCGAGGTGGTGTCTTTGCTGGGCGCCTCAGGCTCGGGCAAGACCACGCTTTTGCGCGCGATTGCGGGGCTGACCCATCCGGACAGTGGCAAGATCACCCTGAACGGGGCCGAGGTGTTCGGGCCATCGCGCGTGATCCCCCCCGAAAAGCGCCAGATTGGCATGGTATTTCAAGACTATGCCCTGTGGCCGCATCTGAGTGTGGCGGGCAACCTTGCCTTTGCCCTCGGCCCGCAGCGCCTGCCTGCAGCCGAAGCGCAAGCCCGCATATCCCACGCGCTGGACGTGACCCAGCTAGGCCCCCTGCGCGACCGTCTGCCTGCCGCCCTGTCGGGTGGCCAGCAACAGCGCGTGGCCATTGCGCGCTGTCTGGCGTCGCGTCCGCAGTTGATGCTGTTTGACGAGCCTTTGTCCAACCTCGATTCCGCCCTGCGCGAAGACCTGCGCTCTGAGATGATGGATCTGGTCCGGCGCGAGGCGATTACCGTGGTCTATGTCACCCATGACCAAGCCGAGGCGATGGCCGTTTCTGACCGCATCGCCGTGATGCGCAGCGGCGAGATTGCGCAGTTTGATCGCCCGGAAACCCTGTACAACGCCCCTGCCACGCCCTTTGTCGCCAGTTTCATCGGGGGCTTTTCGTTGCTGCAAGGCCAAGGCGAAGATAGAGTGTTTCGTGTGGGCGAGCAGACGATGCACCTGCCCGCCCCTGCGGGGCCCGGTGTTCTCGTGATCCGTCCCGAAGATGCGCGACCTGCAAGCGAGCACCCGTTGACCAGCCTGACCGGTCGGGTGATCGGTGCGGCCTATCAGGGACGCTGTTGGCGCTTGTCGGTGGCTATCGGCGGATGCACACTCAGGCTGGATTGGCCGGGACCCGTGCAGACGGGCGCGGACCTGACTTTTTCTCTGCCCCCCGACCGCTGCCGCATTTTGACCCTTGACCCAGCTTTGAACCCGAAGGATGCCTGACGCATGACTTGGACCGCATTATTTCCCACAATCACCGCAGCCTTCCTCGCCTCGTTGGTCGAGGTGGTTGAGGCTTTTACCATCGTTCTGGCCGTTGGGATCACGCGCGGCTGGCGTCCGGCGCTTACGGGGTCGGGGCTGGCGCTGGCTTTGCTGGTGGTGATTGTGCTGGTCTTTGGCCCGTTGCTCGCCCTGATCCCGATCGCGGCCCTGCAATTTGTCGTGGGCACGCTGTTGATCTTGTTCGGCCTGCGCTGGCTGCGCAAGGCGATCTTGCGCTCAGCCGGATGGATTGCGCTGCATGATGAAGCGGCAGAGTTTGCCAAGGAAACCAGTGTGCTAAAGGCGCAGGCGGCGGATCGAAAGGCGGATTTTCTGGCAGGACTTGCCGCGTTCAAAGCGGTTTTGCTGGAGGGCGTCGAGGTGGTTTTCATCGTCATCGCCGTAGGCACCGCGCATGGCCAAACCCTTTGGGCGGGCATCGGCGCCTTAGCTGCGGTTATTTTGGTGCTGTTAGTGGGCCTCGCCGTCCATAAGCCTTTGGTGCAAGTGCCAGAAAATACGCTGAAATTCGTGGTCGGCCTGATGCTGTCATCCTTCGGCGTGTTTTGGACGGGTGAAGGGTTGGGTGCAGATTGGCCCGGCGCTGATCTGGCCTTGGTCTGGATTTTTGCCATCTTTGCGATCTTCGCCTTGGGCGCCGTTCGCTTGATCACCAAACCGCAAAGGGGGCTGGCACAATGAGCCTGTTAAAGACGATCTGGGACGAGACTTTCGGGATGTTCGTCGACGATGGCGCGCTGGCACTGCAGGCGGTGATTTTGATCGCCGCCGTGGCGGGCGCTGTCAAACTGCTGGGCCTGTCGCCGCTTATGGGTGGGGCAGTGCTGTTGGGAGGGTGCTTAGCGGCCCTGGGCCTTAGCCTTTGGCGCAAGACGCGGCTTGGGGCATAGCCTGACAAAATGCGCAACACGCAGTTTGCACTCAAAAGGTCTGCGCACCTGATTGCGATCCAAAACCCAGCGATCAAGGCGTTCTGAACGGCGCGTGCACTTTCACACAGTCTTGCCCCCGTCTTAGGGGCAGGATGATGCGAAAGCACAATCTTCTAAGCCAAAACAAAGGGGTGGCGAAATCGGCAATCTTTTCTCAAAGACGGCCACCCCGCGTGGCGGTCGCCGTCTTGCTGGCCCGCTGACCGCCGTGTGGACCTTGACCCGTTTTTAGAACCCGATCTGGTAGCCTGCCATGACCGTGCAATTTGTCGTTCTGTCAGATTGATTGCCCGCCAAAACGGCAGCGCTTAGTCTTTGACGCCCGCCCAGATCATAGCGCACGCCTGCCGACCCAAAGAGGCGTATCTCGTTGGGGGTGTTCGCTTGCGTCAGTGCAAAGCCCGTCAACCCGGGAATCTCGCTGCTGCCCGAAAAATCGCTGCTGGATGTGGTCAAATCAAATTCACCGCCCAGATTCAGCCGCAGGCTAAAGGTGTCACTGATCGCGGCATTGAGCCGTGCGCCCAAGATCGCTGTCGATTGCTTTTGCTCGTAATCCTCATAGCTGACCGGCTTGACGACAGTGTCGCTGGCGGTTTCGGCATAAGCCGCGCGCGTGACGGTGCCGGAGCGCCAACCGGCGAAGGGGGTGGCGATCAGTGTCGGATTGATGGCAAGCCCATAGCCCAGTTCTGCCGCCATCATCGAGGAGGTGACATCAGCCTGCCCCTGCCCGGCTTCGGTGTCGGTCAGCAAAGCGCGCGCGATGTCCACGCTGCCGCTCTGCCATGCGCCGCTCAGACGCGACTGCAAGCCCTTCCCATCCGCCTGCGCCGAATAGGCGGCAAAAGCGCCGTAGCTGGGGCCGACATCACTAAAGCCAAAGGTGTCGGGCGCGCCAGACACGTTGCCCTGATCGACAAAAGCCCCCAGCCTGAGAGTGTCGCTCAGACGATATCCCACGGTCAGCACGGCGGCCTGTTCGGACAGGTCGTCTTGCGTCGAGCTAAAGCGCCCGCCAAGGCTGACACAGACACCATTGGCCCCGAAGGTATCGCAGTCACTCGACACCAACGCCGCCATTCCAGCGCTGCGCTGGTCAAAATAGGCCTGCGTGTTGGCCGCCGTTTGCGCGATGGCAGCGCTGGTGTTGGTCGTGTCGATTATCGCGCCCGAGGTCCAGACAACCGCATGCATCATTCCATCAGCGTCATCTGCCCCGCCGACCACCATCGTATTGTCCGCCGAAACTGCATAGGCCGCTGAGTCTGTTCCGCCCGTCAGAGTGCCCAAATCAACCATGTGATCTGCCTCTGTCCACATAAAGGCATGCGTAGCGCCCCCGGTGACGTCGCTTTGACCCACTACGATGCTGCCGTCTGGCGATACATTGTAGGCGTAACCCGTGCTGCCCCCTTCCAGATAGCCCAGATCGATCATACCGCCCGCTTCAGTCCAGCGAAACGCGCCTTCAGTATTGCCCAGGAAGCCCACAACCACGCTGCCATCGGCTGATATGCCTGTGGTTTCAGATCTTTGGTACGTCAAAGTACCCAGATCAGTCATGGTGCCAGGATTGGCACCGACGCCCGCCACCCAGCGGAACGCATGATCGGTCGCGTCATCGTCCCCCACGGTGGCGGATGTTCCCGCGACAACACTCCCGTCATCTGAAACGGCGTCGCCCCTTGCAAAGGTGCCCGTTGACAAAACCCCCAAGTCTTCGGTGTAGCTGCCGGCTACCCAGCGCACAGCATGAACCACCGTCGAGGCGCCCGTTATACTTGAAAAACCTACCACGACAGATCCGTCTGCGGACACGTCACCGGCGTAGGTAGCTTCCCCGGAAAACAGGCCGTTTAACGGAACGAAGCCTGCTTTCGTCCATTTAAAAGCAGCCAATTTGCCGCTTGGTGCTAAAGGGCGTCCGTAGCCGACCACGGTGCTTCCATCGCGCGAAATTGCGAAAGCCGTGGTGTCCTTTGTGCCGGCCATCAAGCCCATGTCCTCAATGCCGCCTGACGCGGTCCAGACAAACCCGCGAAAGTCGGCCATTAAAATGGGGGCAGTGACCAAGATCACGCTGCCGTCGCCAGAAATATCATTCGCCAAAGTATAGATTTTGTCCGGCACAACACCGATGTCATAAATCTCTAGCGCGTAAACCGGTTCTGCAAATGCGGCCAAGGCCAAAACACAGATCGGCAAGCTGTGACATCGCTTAGTCATTGGGTGGCCTTTCTGGAACCTTAGAGCAGGAAAAACGAATCAAAAGTTAATAAAAAAGTTAACGTTCCTGAACGATCAAAACAACGCTTTTCTTGCTGGGTCAGACCGACCGGCCGCAACTGGGTGTGGATTGACCATCCAACCCTTGCGCATTTTTTCAAGCCGTCGGCGCTGGCAATCTAATCTCCACGCAAAAAAGGTGGATGTGCGATGACATTTATTGCGGCGTGGCAGCTTTGCGGCAAGGCTGCGTTCCTTTTAAAAGGCGCTTGCCCTGCCCCTCAAAGGACCCAAAAACCATCGCAGATGTCGGCGGGATCGCCGCGTGATGCACAGGCGATCCGGCAAAGTTACTCATTGGCGAAGCACTCGCCTGTGTCGACAAATACCGTCACGGCCTTGGCCGCTTCGTCAGCGACGGT
>JBAXLX010000035.1:0-16184 GCA_037134595.1 Pseudomonadota bacterium | reverse complement strand
CACCCGAAAGACCCTCCATGCCTGTGTCCTTGAAAGCCTTCCTGCTCGCCTCTGCCCTGACCGGCTTTATGCTTCCCATGGGTCATGCCGAAACAACGGCCCCCGCAGCTGCGATTGTTTTGCCCGCCATCACCGTAACGACCGTGGGCCTGCGGCAGGTCGAGGACCATGTTCTAGCCTCGGGCCTGATTGCGCCGGTGGAACAGGTGGCCGTGGTGCCGCTGATCGAAGGCCAACCGATCGAAACCCTCGCCGCAGATGTTGGCGACACCGTCACCGCAGGCCAAGTTCTGGCCACCTTGTCCACCGCCACGCTGACGCTTCAGCAAAGCCAGTTGCAAGCGACCCTTGCCGCCGCCCAATCCAACGCGGCCGAGACCAAGCGCACCGCCTTGCGCACTGCAGCCCTGCTCTCGCAAGGGTCAGCGACCTCTGCCGCCAATGACCAAGCCCAAGCCGCCCTGACCGCAGCCGATGCGCAGGTGGCCTCGGTTCAAGCCCAGCTCGATACCAACGCCCTGCAAATCACCCGCACGCAGGTCAAAAGCCCCGTCGCGGGCCTGATTACGGCGCGCAACGCCGAGATCGGCGGCATAGCCTCGGCCCAAGCGGGTCCGATGTTCGTGATCACACGGGACGGTGCCTTGGAACTGCGCGCCGATCTGTCCGAGGCCGATCTGCCGCGCGTCCAAAAGGGCCAAACCGCCACCATCACGCTGGCTGCCGGCACAACGCCGCTGACCGGCACGCTGACCTTGATCGAACCCAGCATCGACCTCGCCACCCGCTTGGGCCGTGCCCGCATCACGCTCGACAAACCCGATCAGGTCCGCTCGGGCATGTTTGCCGAAGCCGATATTCTTGTCGCCGCGCGCAAATCCATCGCCGTGCCCGTGACCGCGGTCGGGTCAGAAGGCAACGAAACCACCGTCATGACCGTCAAAGACGGCGTGGTGCACCGCACCGTGGTGACCACCGGCATCCGCGACAGCGGCTGGGTCGAGGTGTTGAGCGGCCTTGCCGAAGGCGATCAGATTGTCGCTAAGGCGGGTGCCTTTGTGACCGACGGCGACAAGATCAATCCTGTTTCAACCGCGTCAAATTAAGGGGTCAAAGATGAACTTTTCCGCTTGGTCCATCCGCAATCCCGTCGCCCCATTGCTGGCCTTTGTGCTGTTGATGGTCTTGGGATATCAAAGCTTTAACGCCCTGCCCATCACGCGCTTTCCCAACATCGACGTGCCCTTGGTCCTGGTCTCAGCCAACCAACCGGGTGCTGCACCCGCCGAGATGGAAACCCAAGTCACCAAAGTCATCGAAGATGCCGTGGCAGGCATCACGGGTGTGAAGAACGTCACATCCAACGTCTCGCCGGGCCAATCCAACACCGCCATCGAATTCCGGATGGAGGTGCCCACCGACAAAGCCGTCTCTGATGTCAAAGACGTCATCGACCGCATCAAGGCCGATCTGCCCGCCGATGTCGAAGCCCCGAACGTGACGCGGATTGATGTCGAAGGTCAGGCGATCATGACCTTTGCCGTCTATGCCCCGAACATGACCTTCGAAGAACTCTCCTATTTCGTTGACGACACAGTCAAACGCGGCCTGCAAGGCAAGCCGGGCGTGGGCAAGGTCGATCGCTTCGGCGGGGCCGACCGCGAGATTCGCATCTCGCTCGATCCGGTCAAACTGGGGAGCTATGGGGTTACTGCGCAATCGGTCAGCCAGCAGTTAAAGATCACCAACACCAACTTGGGCGGTGGACGGTCAGAATTTGGCGCAGGCGAACAGGCGATCCGCACCATGGGCGATGCCACCAGCGTGGCCAAACTGGCGACCACGCCGATTGCCCTGCCCTCGGGCCGCCATGTCGTGCTGTCAGACTTGGGCGCGGTGGTGGACACGTCCGAAGAACTGCGCTCGTTTTCGCGCGTGGGGTCTGATCCGGTTGTGACCTTCTCGGTCTTTCGCGCCAAAGGCGCGTCAGAAGTGTCGGTCGCCAATACCGTCAACGCCGCTTTAGACAAAATCCGCGCCGATCACCCCGACGTGACGATTAAAATGATCGACGATACGGTGTTTTACACCCAAGGCAATTACGATGCCGCGATCCACACCCTGCTCGAAGGCGCGCTTTTGGCGGTGATCGTGGTGATGATCTTCCTGCGCAACTGGCGCGCAACGCTGATTTCGGCCATCGCATTGCCCCTGTCCGCCGTTCCAACCTTTTGGGTCATGGACTTGCTGGGCTTTTCGCTCAACCTCGTGAGCTTTTTGTCGCTGACCCTTGCCACCGGCATCTTGGTCGACGATGCCATCGTCGAGATTGAAAACATCGCCCGCCACATCCGCATGGGCAAAACCCCCTTCAAAGCGGCGATAGATGCGGCCGATGAAATCGGTCTGGCGGTGATTGCCACCACCTCGACCATCATCGCGGTCTTTGTGCCGGTGTCCTTCATGCCGGGCATCCCCGGGCAATATTTCCGGCAGTTCGGCATCACCGTCGCCGTGGCCGTGGCCTTTTCCTTGCTGGTGGCGCGATTGATCACGCCGATGATGGCCGCTTACCTCATGCGCACCTCGGACGCGGGGTCTGAACATGGCAACCGAGACGGTTGGATCATGAAGGGCTATATCTGGTTTGTCAGTGCCAGCACCGGCACGTGGCGTGTTGGTCGGCTGGCCTTTGGCCGCTATTACCTGACCTTGGTCGCAGCCATCATCGCTGTGATCGTCTCGGTCCAATTGCTGATGCAAGTCCCCGGCTCGTTCATCCCGCCCGAGGATGCCAGCCGTATCACGGTTTCCGTGGAACTGCCCCCCGGCACGACCTTGGCCGAAACCGACAAGGCCACCTCTGTCATCTACGACAAGATCAAGGACATCCCCTATATCGACCAGATTTTCATTCTGGGCGGGGCCTCGCCGACAGGCGACTTAGATGTGCGCCGTGCGGCCGTGACGGTGACCTTGCAAAAGCTTGACCACAGCTTGGCGCTGAAACTCAGCCAACTGGGCCGCAAAATTCCCCTGATCGGCCTTCTTGTGCCCGAGGTGAAAGACACAGGCCGCCCGGTACCGCAAAACCAGATCGAGGCCGAGATTTTCGACCGTCTCGTCACAATCCCCGACATCCGTGCGCTCAAACTGGGCGACAGGGGGGCCCGCGATATCAGCTTCTCGGTTCTGGCCGACAATCAGGCTGACCTTGATGCCGCGGTGCGCATGCTATTGGTGGCAACCCAAGGCAACCCCTATCTGACCAGTGTCTCTGCCGAAGGGGCTCTACCCCGTCCCGAAGTGCAAGTCATCCCCCGCCCCGCCGAAGCCGCCCGTCTTGGGATCACCGCGCAACAAATCGCCGCTGCCCTGCGCGTGGCCACGATTGGCGATTATGACGCGGCCTTGGCGAAAGTGTCGATCGACAACCGCCTGATCCCGATCCGCGTGCGCCTCAACGACACCAGCCGCGAGAATGTGAACCGCATCGCGGCCTTGCAACTGCGCACCAACACCGGTGCCATGGTGCCGCTGTCCACCGTGGCCGATGTGCGCCTGAGCGAAGGTCCGGCGTCGATCAAACGCCTCAACCGCGCCAAACTGGCCGAAATCGGCGCAAACCTGCCCGTGGGCGTCGCCCTTGGCACCGCGACCGAGGCCTTCACCAAAGCCGCCGCCACCGTCACCCTGCCGGGCACAGCCCGCCTGCAAGCGGGCGGCGATGCCGAGGTGCAAGCGGAACTGACCGGATCGTTCCTCAAGTCGATGCTCTTGGGGTTGATGCTGATGCTGTCGGTGCTGATCTTGCTGTTCGGCTCGGTCCTGCAGCCCTTCACCATCCTTTTGTCGCTGCCCTTGGCCATCGGCGGGGTCGCCACCGCCCTGCTGCTGACAGGGTCCGCCCTGTCGATGCCGGTGCTGATCGGCTTTTTGATGCTGATGGGCATCGTGGCCAAAAACGCGATCTTGCTGATCGACTTTGCCATCGAAATGCGCGCACGCGGCTTTGCCCGCGCCGCCGCGGTGGTCGAAGCGGGCCACAAACGCGCAAGGCCCATCGTGATGACCTCTATCGCCATGTCGGCGGGGATGCTGCCCTCCGCCCTTGGCGTGGGCGAAGGCGGGGCTTTCCGTGCACCCATGGCGACGGCGGTGATCGGCGGGATTATCGTGTCGACCGTGCTCAGCCTTGTCGTGGTTCCGGCGTTTTATCTGATCATGGATGATCTGAGCTGGCTTTTGGGCAAAGTCTTCGGCCGCCTGCTTGGCCAGAAAGAAGAAGAGCCCCAAAGCCCCGCGCCCGAGGTCTTGGCCGAACGCATCGCCCTTCTGGGGGCCGATCAGGCCGATCTGCGCCAGAAACTTGCCGACCTGACAGCCCCCAAATTGACCGCACGCCCGGGGCTTGCGGCGGAATAACTGCGCTGACCTGTGAAAAGGCCCCGATGCAACGTTGCATCGGGGCCTTTTTCTTTGC
This sequence comes from Pseudomonadota bacterium, assembly GCA_037134595.1. Taxonomy (GTDB): domain Bacteria; phylum Pseudomonadota; class Alphaproteobacteria; order Rhodobacterales; family Rhodobacteraceae; genus Stagnihabitans. The sequence goes on along the minus strand of JBAXLX010000035.1, from coordinate 11,701 downwards.
ACCGCGCGCTGCTCCAAAAGCAAAAGGCACCCCAAAGGGTGCCCCTGCCGCATCGGTCCCTTAGCAACCGATCACGAGGCTTTGGTGATAAAGCCCACGGCATCGCCAAAGGTCTGGATCGTTTCGGCAGCGTCATCGGGGATCTCGATCCCGAATTCTTCTTCGAAAGCCATAACCAGTTCAACGGTATCCAAGCTATCGGCGCCCAGATCATCAATGAACGAGGCATTCTCGGTCACTTTGTCCGCTTCCACACCCAAATGCTCGACGACGATCTTCTTCACACGATCAGCGATGTCGCTCATAATACTTCCTCTGTCGATGGGGTCACCCCCGTTAGCTGTACCCCAAGGGGCGTTCTACCCGGATCGGGCTGCCCGTTGCGGGGCTCCGGGGCAGATGTCCCGGTAAATCCTGCCGCGCCTATAGCAAGGGTCGCGGCACAAGGCAAACTGTTTCCATGCCCCGCGATCGGGCTTTAGATCATCGCCATGCCGCCGTTGATATGCAACGTGGCCCCCGTGACATATCCCGCCTCAACTGAGGAGAGATACAACACCGCCGCCGCAATCTCGCCAGGCTCGCCCATCCGCCCCGCCGGCACTTGGGTCAGAATGCGGGCCTTTTGCTCGTCGTTCAGCTTGTCGGTCATGGCCGTGCTGATAAATCCCGGGGCCACGCAGTTGACGGTGATGTTGCGGCTGGCCACTTCTGCCGCCAAGCTTTTCGACATGCCCACCAAACCCGCTTTGCTGGCCGCATAATTGCCCTGCCCCGGATTGCCCGTCGCCCCGACGATGGACGATATATTCACAATCCGCCCCCACCGCGCTTTCATCATGCCGCGCAAAACCCCACGACACAGCCGAAAGGTCGAGGTCAGGTTGATATCCAGCACCGTCTGCCATTCATCATCCGACATGCGCATGAAGAGGTTGTCTTTGGTCACACCCGCATTGTTGACCAGAATATCCACCGCCCCCATCGCCGCCACCGCCGCCTTGGGCAAAGCCTCAACCGCGTCTGCATCGCCCAGATTACACGGCAGCACAAAACTGCGCGCCCCGAGTTCAGCGGCCAAAGCCTCCAAAGGTTCAACCCGCGTGCCCGACAGCGCCACATTGGCCCCCGCCGCATGCAACACCCGCGCAATCTCTGCCCCGATCCCGCCCGAAGCCCCCGTCACCAGCGCCGATTTTCCCGTCAAATCAAACATAGTCTTTCCCTATCCAATGGCGTGACCTGATTTTTCGCAGAAAAATCGAAAGCCACCGTTTTTCTGCGAAAAACTGCCCTTATCCTTGAACGGCAGCAATATCCTCAGGCGATCCTCCCGCCCACGTCACAGTTCCCCTTGCGATGCGCTTGATCATCCATAGTCTTTCCCTATCCGATGGCGTGACCTGATTTTTCGCAGAAAAATCGACAGCCACAGTTTTTCTGCGAAAAACTGCCCTTATCCTTGAACGGCAGCAATATCCTCAGGCGCGCCAACCGCCCGCGTCACAGCTCCGCTGGCGATGCGCTTGATCATCCCCGACAGCGCCTTGCCTGCGCCAATCTCCCAAAACTCGGTCACACCGGCCATTTCCATCCACAGCACCGATTCCCGCCAGCGCACAGATCCCGTCACCTGCTCCACCAGCAACGCGCGGATCACATCAGGGTCGCTCACCGCTTCGGCCCGCACATTGGCCACCAGCGGCACCACGGGGCGTGCAATCGTCACAGCCGCCAAAGCCTGCGCCATGACCTCTGCCGCAGGCGCCATCAGCGCGCAATGGAAGGGCGCGGATACGGGAAGCAAAATCGCCCGCTTGGCCCCCTTGGCCTTGGCAATCGTCAAAGCCCGCTCGACTGCGCCCCTATGGCCCGAGACCACCACCTGCGCGGGATCGTTGTCATTGGCGGCCTGACAGACCTCGCCCTGCGCGGCCTCTGCGGCCACTTCGGCCGCTGCTGCAAAATCCAAGCCCAGCAAGGCCGCCATAGCCCCTAGGCCCACGGGCACCGCCTCTTGCATCGCACGCCCGCGAACGCGCAGCAAACGCGCCGTATCCGCCAGCCCGATCGCTCCCGCGGCACATAGGGCGGAATATTCGCCTAAGGAATGGCCCGCCACAAAGGCCGCCTGCCCTATCCCCAAGCCTTCCGCCTCCAAAGCCCGCAACGCCGCAATGGATGTCGCCATCAGCGCGGGCTGCGCATTGGCCGTCAGCGTCAGGGTTTCAATGTCACCGTCCCAGATCACCGCCGACAGCTTTTCGCCCAAAGCTTCGTCCACCTCGTCAAAGACAGCGCGTGCGGCGGGGTAAGCCTCGGCCAAGGCCTTGCCCATTCCGATGGTTTGGGCCCCTTGGCCCGGAAATACATAGGCGCGGCTCATGAGATCCTCCCTCGCTTTTTGCATGGCTTACCCAATGCAGCCCTTGCGCGCAACGTCCGGACCTGCATTGTGCCGCAAAAGCCAAAGGACCCCATGCGCCCCGCTCTTCGCAAAATCCTCTATGCGATCTCCTTTGAAACCGGCGGCATTATCATGGCCACCGCCGCCCTGCGCCTGATGTCGGATGCTGGGAGTGCCAAGTCCTTCTCGCTGGCGGTTTTTAGCGCCGCAGTCGCCCTGTCATGGTCCTTCCTGTTCAACACGGCGTTTGAGGCATGGGAGACGCGCCAAACCACCAAAGGCCGTTCCCCCCTGCGCCGCACGGTTCACGCGGTACTGTTCGAAGGCGGCCTTGTTCTTATCCTGTTGCCCGCCACGGCGTGGTGGCTTTCCACCACCCTCTGGGCCGCCTTCACCTACGAAGCTGTCCTGATCGGGCTTTTTCTGATCTACGCTTGGGCCTTTACCTGGGCCTTTGATAAACTTCTCGGCCTGCCCAACTCTGCCAAGTAACCCGCACCGCTTGCATCCCCCCCAAAACCCGCTATACACCTCCCACTTTCCGCATTCCCATGAACCGGCGCAGCCTCTCGTGGACGGGCCGCGGAAGGTCTTTGCCCGTCCTATGAAATGCGCCCAGAAAACTGGAGCTTACATGCCGCTTTACGAGCATGTTTTCATCTCGCGTCAGGACTTGTCCTCCGCGCAGGCCGAAGGGCTGATCGAGCATTTCGCAACAGTCGTTGCCGACAACGGTGGGTCCATCGTTGAACGCGAATACTGGGGCGTCAAGACGATGGCCTATAAGATCAACAAAAACCGCAAGGGCCACTACGCCTTTTTGAAATCGAATGCCCCCTCGGCTGCGATTTTGGAAATGGAGCGTCTGATGGGCCTGCATGACGACGTGATGCGTGTCTTGACCATCAAGGTTGACGCCCATGTCGAGGGCCCCTCGGTCCAGATGCAAAAGCGCGACGAACGTGACCGCGGCGACCGCCCTGAAGGTGGTTTTGGCGGCGGCGAGCGCCGTGAACGCTCCTTTGGCGGCGACCGGGAACGGTCGGGCGGCTTTGGCGGCGGCGGCTTTGGCGGCGGTGACCGTGAACGCTCGGGCGGCTTTGGGGGCGAACGCTCCTCTGCCCCGCGTCGTTGATCTTCAGGCATAGGAAAGGACGCTAAATCATGGCGAACAAACCATTTTTCCGCCGCCGCAAAGTCTGCCCCTTCTCGGGCGACAATGCTCCGGCGATTGACTACAAAGACACGCGCTTGCTGCAGCGCTATATCTCCGAGCGTGGCAAGATTGTCCCCTCGCGCATCACCGCCGTCTCGGCCAAGAAGCAACGCGAACTGGCCACGGCCATCAAGCGCGCCCGCTTCCTTGCCCTGCTGCCCTATGCCGTGAAGTGAGGGCACAGACATGCAAGTGATTCTTCTGCAACGCGTGGCCAAGCTGGGCCAAATGGGGGAAGTCGTCACCGTCAAAGACGGTTTCGCCCGCAACTTCCTGCTGCCGCAAGGCAAGGCGCTGCGCGCTTCGGCCGCAAACGTCAAAACCTTCGAGCTGAAAAAAGCCCAACTCGAGGTGACCAACCTTGAGACGAAGAAAGAAGCCGAAGCCGTGGGCGCCAAGCTTGACGGCCAGATCTTCACCGTCATCCGCTCGGCATCGGACGCAGGCGCGCTCTACGGTTCCGTCACCACCCGTGACGCCGCCGAAGCCGCAACCGATGCGGGCTTTACCGTCAACCGCGCACAAGTGGTTCTGGACCGGCCGATCAAAGAACTGGGGATGCACACGGTCTCCGTCACGCTGCACCCGGAAGTCGTTGTCAAGGTCAAGCTGAACGTCGCCCGTTCGGTCGAAGAAGCCACGCTGCAAGCGGCTGGCAAATCGATCCAGGAACTGGCCGCCGAAGCCGAAGCCGCTGCCGAGTTTGAAATCGCCGAACTTTTCGACGACATCGGCGCTGCCAACGACTTCGACCCGCGCGACGCCCGCTAAGACGCAGCGACACGCCAAAGTCAGCCGCGCAAGGGAAACCTTGCGCGGCTTTCGCTTGCCCGACGCCCAATGTCGCCGCCAGAACAGCCCAAACAATCACTTTGCGGCATCGTTTGCTGAACTCATAGCAAAAAGACCCTGTCATGCCGAAGGCTAACCTATGAAACGCTCGGCCAATGGGGCGGGCATCTTGTGCCTTTGCGCGGGAATTGCCATCTTTTCGGTGCAAGACCTGATCTTGAAACTGCTGTCTGCCAACTACCCCCTGTCCGAGGCGATGGTGCTGCGCTCGATCACCGCCATTCCCTTCATGCTGGGCATCGTGGCGTGGTATGACGGCGGCCTGTCGACCCTGATCAGCCGCCGCTGGGGCGCGATGCTGGCACGGGGGCTTTTGAACTTTGTCGCCTATACGTCCTATTATCTGGCCCTCGCGGCCCTCCCCATGGCCACCACGGTCGCGCTCTATTTCACCGCCCCCTTGATCATTGTGATTCTGTCGGTGGTGATGTTGAAAGAACATGTCTCGCTGCAGCGCTGGCTGGCCGTGGCTGTCGGGTTCGCAGGCGTGGTGATCATTATCCGCCCCGGCGGTGATCTGTTCGACTGGGCGGCCTTTCTGCCGATTCTGGGCGGTTTTGCCTATGCGCTGTCGATGATCATGGCGCGCACCATGGGCCCCAAGGATTCCGCCGCTGCGATGGCCTTTTGGGGCAACAACGCCTTTTTGCTCTGCGGCTTGGCGCTGTCTGCCGCCTTCGGCACCGGTCAGCACGCCGAAGCGATGCACCCCAGCCTTGCCTTTCTGACACGCGGATGGGCCATGCCAAGCCTGAAGGACGCAGGCTTGATGTGCACCTGTGGGCTGATCGCAGCGGTTGGGCTGACGCTTTTGACCCAAGCCTACCGCATCGGCCAATCCTCGGTGGTCGCCCCGTTTGAATTCAGCTTTGCCTTTTGGGGTATTTTATGGGGCTGGCTGATCTGGCAGCAACTGCCCGACGCTATGGGCTGGCTGGGCATCGCGGTTATTATTGCGGCGGGTGTCTATGTGCTGCGCGCCGAAGGGGTGCAAAATCCTCAACCGGCAGGCGTGTAACACCAAAAGCGCGCCAAGCCCCGATTTTTCTGCGAAAAATCGTGTCCACCCCCGGCAAACTATGCCCCGCAAACAAAAAGGGCCGCGACACGATGTCGCAGCCCCTGATTTTTCGCAGAAAAATCGCGCCTTACATTTCGTCGAGCACTTCAACCAGCTTTTGCAGGTCTTCCTTGCTGATGGCCTTGTCGGACACTTTGGCACCGGCAACGATATGGTCGACAACCTTGTCTTCAAAGATCGGCGCGCGCAGTTGTTGCTGCACTTGCTGGTTCTTCTGAACAAACTCAAAGTACGCCAGCTCTTGGCCCGGATACTGACGCGCCGCGTTCAAGACGGCTTGGGTCATTTCCTGATCGGTCACGGTGACTTCCGCCTTGCGGCCCACTTCGGCCAGCAACAGGCCCAAACGCACGCGGCGCACGGCCAGAACCTTGTGCTCGTCGGTCGTCTCGATGGCCCCGTGGTTGTGGCCGTGGTCTTGCGGGTTTTCTTCGTGCCACAACTGGTGGGCAATCTGGTTGGCCTCGGCATCGACCAGCGCAGCGGGCAGGTCGAACGTCACCAAAGCGTCCAGCTGGTCCAGCAACGACCGCTTCATGACAGCGCGCGCTGCCGTGCGATATTCCGCTTCCAGCCGCTCGCTGATCTGGCCGCGCAGCGCTGCCATATCTTCGGCACCGTATTTCTTGGCCAAGTCGTCGTTCAACTCGGCCGGAACCGGCTTTTTCACCGCCTTGACGGTGCACTCAAACACCGCCGCTTTGCCGGCCAGATGGGCCGCCCCGTAAGCCTCGGGGAAGGTCACATTGACGCTGACCGCATCACCCGCCGCAGCGCCAACCAATTGCACCTCAAACCCCGGGATGAACGAGTTCGAGCCCAGAACCAGCGGATAATCCTCGCCCGCGCCGCCATCAAAGGCCACGCCGTCAACCGAACCCTTGAAGTCGATCGTCACCTGATCGCCGTCTTTGGCTCTGCTGCCCTTTTTGCGATCTTCAAAGCTTTGCGCCGAAGAGGCCAAGTTCTTCAAAGCCTCGTCCACCGAGGCGTCATCGGCCTTAACCGTCAAACGGTCCAGCGTGATCTGAGACGCATCCACATCCGGAATCGGCGGCAGAGCCTCGTAGATCATCTCGACGACCACGTCCTGGCCCTCTTTCCACGCCTCACCGCCCACCATTTTCACATCGGGCTGCATGGCCGGACGATCACCCGTGGTGTCGAAATGGCTTTTCATTGCGCCGTCGATGGCTTCTTGCATCGCATCGCCGATGATGCGCTGACCAAACTGCTTTTTGAGGATCGCCATGGGCACCTTACCCTTGCGAAAGCCCTTGATCTCGACATCGGGCTGCGCCTCGACCAGCTTTTCGTTGACCTTGGCGTCCAGTTCAGCCGCTGTCACCGTGATGGTGTAGGCGCGCTTCAGTCCGTCTTTAAGGGTCTCGGTGACCTGCATTCTTTCGTCCTTCTCATCCCTGTCTGGTGCGGGTGGAGGGACTTGAACCCCCACGCCTCGCGGCGCCAGAACCTAAATCTGGTGCGTCTGCCAATTTCGCCACACCCGCATTTTAAGCTAAAATACCCCTAGGCCCCAACCGAGGTCCAGTTGCATTCCCAGCAAAATCCGCGCCCTTCTAACAAAGGCTTCTGACGGATGCGAGGGGAAAATCGTGCCAATGTGAGCGCGACTGCAAGCCAGGATGGCTTATAAGCCCAAGGTGCGAAAAACGGCGGGCAACTGGTCGGGCAAATCTTCGGCAATCAGGCCCGCGCCAAATTGGCGGGCGGCGGCTTGGTGGGCCCAAGCGCCCGCTTCCACCGCCCTTTGCGGCGCAAATCCGCGCGCCAGAAGACCCGTTATGATACCCGCCAGCACATCGCCCGACCCCGCCGTCGCCAGCCACGGCGCTTGGGCGTCATAGGTGGCGGCACACAAAGCGCAAGTCCCGTCAGGGCTGGCAATCACTGTATCGGCCCCCTTGAACAGCACCACGGCCCCCGCCTGCGCCGCCGCAGCCTTTGTGGCATCGACCTTGGAATAGCGGCAATCGGCACCAGAGATATCGCCCAACCGCGCGGCAATAGCGGGAAACAGACGGGCAAATTCCCCGCCATGCGGGGTGAGAACACAGGCCGGATGCAACAGCGCCCGCAGCCCCGCATCCTGCGCCAGCAAGGTCAGCGCATCGGCGTCCAGCACGGTCGGCAAGAGGCGCCCTTGCCCCGCCTGCAAGGCCGCCCGCACCAAGCCTGCCGCAGAGGGGCTTAGCCCCAATCCCGGCCCCAAACACAGCGCGGTGATCCTTGTGTCTTGCAACAGATCGCTCAGACCAGCCCCATCCTCGACACGCTTTAGCATCACCGCATCCAAGCGCGCCGCATTCTCGGCCAAAGCGGCGGGCGGGCAAGCCAGCGTCACCAACCCCGCCCCGACCCGCAAAGCCCCGCGCGCGGCCAGTCTCGCCGCCCCGCCCTGCCCGGACGGGCCGCCCAAAATCACCGCATGGCCGTAGCTGAACTTGTGGCCGGCCGTTTTGGCCAATCCGTCCGGCGCTGCCACCAACGGCACCCCTGCGATTCCCGCCGAGCCAATTCCCAAATCCACCACCACCAACCGCCCGCACAGGCTTGGCCCTTCGGCCAGATGGTGCCCAATCTTGGCGCGGTGAAAAGTCACGGTCAGATCGGCCTGACAGGCCAGCGCCCCCGTCTTGCGCCCGCTATCCGCATTAAGTCCCGTGGGCACATCCACCGCGACCCAACGCAAGGCATGCGGCCCAAGGGCGGCTTTGGCTTGCAGCACTGGCCCCAACACGGCATCCGCCGAGCGCACCTGCCCAATGCCAAACAGCGCATCCACCACCACCGCCGCCCCGCGCAGCGAGGGGGCAAGCGCTTCGGTCGTCAAAGGCAGCACTCCGCCCCCCGCCTTGGCCCAAGCCTGCGCCATTCCACCCGCATCTCCGCTGCCAGACGCCGTGCCATGCACCAAGACCTGCCAGCCCCAGCCCTGCAACAGCCTAGCTATCACATAGCCATCGCCGCCATTATTGCCCGGCCCACACAACACCACCGCCCGCTGCGGGCCAGCTTGCAAATCCGGCCAAGTGGCAAAGATCGCCTGCACCACCCCCGCCCCCGCGCGCGCCATCAAATCGGCACCGCTCACCCGCCCAAGGGCGAAAGCCGCCGCCTCAACGGCGCGCATTTGGGCATTGGTCAACAGATCGGTCATGTCTTGCGCCTTTATTCTTTGCTGGCAGCCTATAATTTACGCACACCCGCATAATTTCTCATCACATGCATCCATTTTGCGCGCCTTTCAGCCCCTTCCCCGCCCCAATCAATTGTCGCGGCCCACGCGAAGTGATCAGACAAGTTATCACCGACTACCCTTGGGGGCGCGCATGAAAAAGATCGAGGCCATCATCAAGCCATTCAAACTTGATGAAGTCAAAGAGGCCCTGCAAGAAGCGGGCATTCAAGGCCTGTCCGTGACCGAGGTGAAAGGCTTTGGCCGTCAAAAGGGCCATACCGAACTGTACCGCGGCGCGGAATATGTGGTCGATTTCCTGCCCAAAGTGAAAATCGAAGTGGTTCTGTCCGACGATATGGTTGACGCCGCCATCGAGGCCATCATATCTGCCGCGCGCACCGACAAAATCGGCGACGGGAAAATTTTCGTCTCGGCCGTCGAACAGGCCATTCGTATTCGTACCGGCGAATCGGGCGACGACGCCATCTAACCCGCAGCATCCTGCGGCGCCCTACTTTTTTAAACCTCAACCCCGAAAGGCAGAATGATGAGCGCAGTCAAGAAAGCTCTGAAACTGATCAAGGACGAAGACGTCGAATACGTCGACATCCGTTTTACCGACCCAAAGGGCAAGCTGCAGCACGTGACGCTGGTGGCTGATCTGGTCGACGAAGACTTCTTTGAAGAAGGCTTCATGTTCGACGGATCCTCGATTGCCGGATGGAAGTCGATTGACCAGTCCGACATGAAACTGATGCCCGATGCGGCCTCGGTCTATATGGACCCCTTCTATGCCGAAAAAACGCTCTGCGTGCATTGCAACGTGGTCGAGCCTGACACGAACGAGGCTTATGACCGTTGCCCGCGCCAGATCGCCATCAAGGCGGAAGCCTATCTGAAATCCTCCGGCGTGGGCGATACGGCCTATTTCGGGCCGGAAGCTGAATTCTTCATCTTCGATGACGTGCGCTATCAGGTCAGCCCCAACAAAGTGTCTTACCAGATCGATTCGGAAGATGCGGCATGGAACACCGATGCGGCCTTTGAAGGCGGCAACTTGGGCCACCGCGCGCCCCACAAGGGCGGCTATTTCCCGGTGAACCCGATTGACGCAGCCCAAGACCTGCGCTCGGAAATGCTGTCGACCATGAAGCGCATGGGCATTCGGGTGGACAAGCACCACCACGAAGTGGCCACCGCCCAGCATGAACTTGGCATGATCTTTGGCGGCTTGGTGGAACAGGCTGACAATATCCAAAAGTACAAATACGTCATCCACAACGTGGCGGCCGCTTACGGTAAGACCGTGACCTTCATGCCCAAGCCCATGAAGGGCGACAACGGGTCGGGGATGCACGTCAACATGTCGATCTGGAAAGACGGCAAGCCCTTGTTTGCTGGCGACAAATACGCCGACCTCAGCCAAGAGGCGCTGTATTTCATCGGCGGTATCCTCAAGCACGCCAAGGCGCTGAACGCGATCACCAACCCGTCGACCAACAGCTACAAGCGCCTGATCCCGGGTTTTGAAGCGCCGGTTCTGCGCGCGTTCTCGGCCCGCAACCGCTCGGGCTGCGTGCGTATTCCGTGGACCGAATCGCCCAAAGCCAAGCGCGTCGAAGCCCGTTTCCCCGATCCGGCAGCCAATCCCTATTTGGCCTTCGCGGCCCTGCTGATGGCAGGCCTGGACGGGATCAAGAACAAGATTGACCCCGGTCCCGCTTCGGACAAGGATCTTTACGATTTGCCGCCGGAAGAACTTGCCGAAATCCCGACCGTCTGCGGTTCGCTGCGCGAAGCGCTGGACGAGCTGTCGAAGGATATGGATTTCTTGCTGGCAGGCGGTGTGTTTACCCGCGACCAGCTGGACTCGTACATGGCGCTGAAGTGGGAAGAGGTTTACGCCTTTGAACACACCCCGCACCCGATTGAATATGCGATGTATTACTCTTGCTGATCTGATCGGCAGGGTGACAAAGGGGCGCAGCACTGCGCCCCTTTTGCATGTCTCCGCCAGCCCAAATCCGACACACCCTGTCGCGCATGGCAATGACGCCACGCCTCTACCGCGCAGACTGGCACAAACAGGGGGCAGATATGGCAGACCATTACGCAGAACGGCGCAAGATTGACCCATCGCGCGGGGCCACGCTGGGCGACGGCACCCCCAACGACAATGACCGCATCGAAATCGGCCCCACCCAACTTGCCTTTCGCGAGTGGGAGGCGGCGGGCCTGACCCTGCCCAACCTTGCAACCATGCGCGAGTACCGCTGGAAGCGGATGACCGATGCCATTGTGGCGCGCGGCTATGGCGGTTTGCTGATGTATGACCCCATGAACATCCGCTACGCCACCGACACCACCAACATGCAACTGTGGAACAGCCACAACCCCTTTCGCGCCTGCCTGATCTGTGCCGATGGGCATATGGTGATGTGGGAATATAAGAACTCTCCCTTCCTTGTCACCTTCAACCCCTTGGTCAAAGAACTGCGCTCTGGTGCCTCGTTCTTTTATTCCGTCACGGGCGACACCTCGGCCAATGATGCCAAAAACTTCGCCGCCCAAGTCGATGAGGTGATGCGCGCCCATGCCGGATCGAATCGCAAGCTGGCAGTCGACAAAATCATGGTCCACGGCCTGCGCGCACTGGAACGCGCCGGGTTCGAGGTGATGGAGGGCGAAGAAGTCACCGAACGTGCCCGATCCATCAAAGGCCCCGATGACATCCTTGCCATGCGCTGCGCCCACCACGCCTGCGAAGCCGCCATGGCCGAGATGGAAGAGGCGACCCGTCACGGCGTGCCCAAGGGCGATATGTCCGAAGACGCGATCTGGGCCGAACTGCACAAAGGCAACATCAAGCGCGGCGGCGAGTGGATCGAGACGCGGCTTTTGGCATCGGGCAAGCGCACCAACCCGTGGTTTCAAGAATGCGGC
>JBAXLX010000034.1:0-16515 GCA_037134595.1 Pseudomonadota bacterium | reverse complement strand
GCCGAAACCTATGACGGCATGCTCAATGACATCAACGCGCTGCACGTCACCCCCGCCCATGCCAAGGCCGCGATCCAAGACGCCAAAAGCGGGCCTGTAGCCGAAGGGTCGGTGGGCGGCGGCAACGGGATGATTGCTTACGAATTCAAAGCAGGCACGGGAACCGCCTCACGCCAAGTGGCTTTGGGCGGGCAAGACTACGCGCTGGGCGTGCTGGTGCAGGCCAACCACGGGCGGCGGGACTGGTTGACCATTCTGGGCAAGCCCGTTGGGGCCTTGATGCCCGAGGGGGCGTTTCGTAAGAAAGAGCAGGGCTCAATCATCGTGATCATCGCCACAGATGCCCCCCTGTCGCCGCTCAGCCTGCGCCATCTGGCGCGGCGTGCGGCGATGGGGGTGGCGCGGGGCGGCACTCCGGCGGGCAATTCCTCGGGCGATATCTTTTTGGCCTTTTCCACCGCCAACCCCGGCCCCATGCCGCAAGACGCAGGCCCGCTGATCACACGGGTGGAGGTGAACCAAGAGATCATCGACCCCCTCTATCTCGCCGCCGCCGAGGCGACAGAAGAGGCAGTCGTCAATGCGATCGTCGCAGGCGAGTCGGTGGCAGCGGTCAAGCCCAAGGGGGTGATCGTGCCGGGCATAGACTGCGCCAAACTGGCCTCTCTTTTCGCCCAACCGAGCTAGGCCTGCGGCCGGCGTAGCCGGGGGGAGGCACGCCTCCCCCCGGACCCCCCTGTGAGTATTTGTACCTCGGTGAAAGACAAGGCGAGAGCGGCCCTTTCACCGAGGTCTAAATACTCAGGACGCAGCGGCGGCAGCGATGACCGAGGTGGCAGCCTCTAGCGCGCCCGGCCCATGGGGGATGCGCAGCGCGGTCAGGCCGGCTTGCATCACGGCCAAGGCGCCCAAGGTCATATGGGCGTTCACGTGCCCCATGCTGGCAACCCGCAACGACCCCGCAGCGTCAGGGTCTTGCGGAGTGGCCATGCCAAGACCGATGCCAAGGGTGACACCGGCGTTCGCCTCGCACCATTGGCGCAGGCGGGTGGCGTCAGGGGCGGGCAGATGGGCGGCGGTGACGGAATGGCCGCGTTGGGCGGCGATGGGCACGTTCAGGTGAATGCCCGCATGGCCCTGCCCCCAAGCCTCAAACGCCGCCCAGATGCTGCGCGCCAAGGTGGCATGGCGGGCCCAGACGTGCGGCAGGCCCTCTTCGTGCAAGATCATCGTCAGGCTTTCGCGCAGCGCATACAGATGCGCCGTGGGGGCGGTGCCGAACCAATATTGCCAGAACTCTTGCGGATCGGCCCGCAGCGTCCAATCCCAATAGGGCGTGCGCAGACCCGAACTGCGGCAGTGCTCGCGGGCTTTGTCGTTGAACCACACAAAGGCCATACCCGGCGGGCACATCAGCCCCTTTTGGCTGGCCCCCAGCATGACATCTACGCCCCACGCATCCATGCGAAACTCATCGCACCCCAGCGAGGCCACACAATCCACCGCCAACAGCGCGCTATGCCCCGCGGCATCCAGCGCCGCGCGCACCGCTTGCAGATCGGACTTGACCGAGGAGGCGGTATCGACATGCGTCATCAGCACCGCCTTGATCGACGGGTCAGCCCGCAGGGCCTGTTCCACCAGCGCCGCATCGACAGCCGCCGTTCCGCCAAACTCAATCACCTGCACATCAACCCCAAGGCCGCGCGCGGTAGACGCCCAGCCATGGCCAAAGACTCCGGTGGCCAGCACCAAAGCCTTATCCCCCCGCGAAAACAGGTTGGAATTCACCGCCTCCCACGCGCCATGGCCGTTGCAGATATAACTGGCGACATGGCCCGCCGTGCCCGCCAAAGCGCGCAAGTCCGGCCACATCCCCGCCACCATATCCACCAAGGCCCCGGCATAGATATTGGGCGAGGGGCGCTGCATCGCCGCTAAAATCCGGTCGGGCAGAACCGAGGGGCCGGGAATGGCAAGATAGGGGCGACCATTGGACAGGGGCATGGGACTTCTCCGTTTGCATCAGGGCTAGACCTTGCGGCGAGAGGGGTCAACCAGCGCGTCACCTTGAAGTCGCACTGCCAAGCGGTTAGATCACACAGGCCTGACCTACGGGCGATCCCGCAAGGAAGGTTCATGACCCTATGGCTGGCAGCTTAAAACAAAAGATGCTCGCCTGGCAGGATCGCATGGCCGCAAAATACGGCAGCTCCATCGCCACCCGTGAAGCCCGCCGCGCGGCTTGGTGGCATTTTCAACTGATGGACCACGCCTTTTTGCGCGCGTTCTGGACAAACCTTGACCAGATCGCCCCCGGTGTGTGGCGCGCCAACCAGCCCTCGCCGCGCCGCTTGGCGCAGTATCAGCGCAGACTGCGGCTGGCATCGGTGCTCAACCTGCGCGGCGCCAGCCAACAGGGCTTTTACCTGTTTGAGGCCGAGATCTGCCGCACATTGGGCCTGAGCTTGCACGATGTGCATTTCTCGGCCCGCCGCGCCCCCAAAAAGCCCGCTTTGCTGCAGGTGTTCGACCTGTTTGACCGGCTGCAAAAGCCTGCCCTGATCCATTGCAAATCAGGCGCAGACCGCACCGGATTGATTTCAGCGCTCTATTTGCTGGATGTCGAAAAACGCCCCTTGGTCGAAGCAAAGCGTCAGCTCAGCTTTCGCTATTTGCATGTGAAATCCACCGACACCGGAATAATGGACCATTTCCTGGCCCTGTATGAGGCCGAGGCCAAGGGCCGCAGCATCCGCGATTGGGTGACCCAAGACTATGATCCCACCCGCTTGAAAGACAGTTTTGCAGCCCTGCGGGGCAAAGCCCCAAAATGACGCAAATCTCGGCCAAGTGCTTGTTGGGCTGGCTTTGGCGCGATCATCTGGCGCGGCGCTGGCCTTGGCTGGCGCTGGCCTTGGGGCTGATGGCGCTTGAAGGGGCTGCGACGGGGGGGCTGTCTTATCTGGTGCGCCCGATGTTTGACGAGGTGCATCAGGGGGCCGCGTTTTCCGTTGTGGTCAAGATCGCCGCCGCAGTGGGTGGGGTCTTTGTGCTGCGCGCTGTCGCAGGCTATGCGCAAAAGGTCATCCTTCAGCGGCAATCCGAACGGATCGGGGCGGAATTGCAAGTGGCGATGCTGGCCCATGCTTTGCGGCTGGACTTGGCCTTTTACCTTGCCAATGCGCCGGGCAGCTTGATGGAGCGTTTGCGCGGCGATACCGCCACGCTGCGCGGCCTTTGGCCCCCGATGTTGCAAGCGGTCGGGCGCGATGTGGTGGCGTTGGCATCGCTGGCCGCGGTGGCACTGCTGATCGACTGGCGCTGGACACTGATTGCGGTCGCAGGCGTGCCACTTTTGGCGCTGCCCTTGATGCGACTGCAAACCAAGGTGCGCGGCACAGCCCGGGCCGCGCGCGCAGCCGCAGGCGCATTGTCAACCCAGCTGGACGAAGCCTTTCACGGCATCCGCACCCTGCAACTGTCAGGGGCAGAGGCGGCCGAGGTCAGCCGTTACCGCGCCGCGCTAGAGCGGTTCCTGACCGCCCAGTTCCGCTCTGACCGCTCGGCCGCCGCCATCCCCGCGTTGATCGACATCGTGGCGGCTTTGGGCTTTGCGGGTGTGATGCTTTACGCGGGCCTGCAGATCATCGCCGGCGAAAAGACCATGGGGGCTTTCTTAAGCTTTTTCACCGCGATGGGATTGGTGTTTGAACCCCTGCGCCGCTTGGGGGCGCTGTCGGGCCAATGGGCGGCTGCCCGCGCCTCGCTGGAACGGATGCGGGGGTTGCTGGACCATCAGCCGAGTATAACCTCTGCACCCCAGCCCAAACCCCTGCCCCAAGGCCGCGCCTTGCGCTTGCAGCTTGAAGGCGTGTCCTTTGGCTATGACGGAACCGAGGTGTTAAGCGGCATCGACCTTGTGGCGGAACCGGGCAAAGTCACCGCCTTGGTCGGGCCTTCGGGGGCGGGCAAGACCACGCTGTTTCATTTGCTCACACGGCTGGTCGACCCCTCTGCCGGACGCGTGACGCTAAACGGCACCGATCTGCGCGCATTTGATCTGGCGGCCCTGCGTGGTCTTTTTGCCGTGGTCAGCCAAGACACCGCCTTGTTTGATGACACCATCGCCGCCAACGTGCGCTTGGGCGCCAAAGACCAATCCGAGGCGGGGCTGATGCAGGCTGTGCAAATGGCACAGGCCGATTTTGTGACCGACCTTCAGGCCCTTGTTGGCCCGCGCGGCACAGCCCTGTCGGGCGGGCAGCGCCAGCGCATCGCCATTGCCCGCGCCGTTCTGCGCGATGCCCCGATCTTGCTGCTGGACGAGGCGACCTCGGCCCTTGACAGCCAGACCGAGCACGCTGTCACCCAAGCGCTCGACACCCTGCGCGCTGGCCGTACAACAATTGTCATCGCCCATCGGCTGTCAACCATCCAAGCCGCCGATGTGATTGTGGTGATGCACCAAGGCCGCATCCTTGACCGCGGCAGCCATGCCGAACTTTTGGCCAAAGGCGGGCTTTATACTGATCTGTACCGGATGCAGTTCAAGGGGTAAACCTGCCCATGGCCCCACCTTGGCCTTTATGACAGAGCTGGAGAACCGTTATGCCCCAAACCGCGCGCCGCATCGTCCACCTGGGCGGACAAGATGCCATCCCTTTTCTGCAAGGCTTGGTCAGCAATGACATCTTGCCCCTGCAGCGCGGCGCGGGGTTGATCTGGACAGCGCTTTTGACAGCGCAGGGCAAGTATCTGGTTGATTTCTTTGTCGGACGCTTGGAAACCACCCTGTTTTTGGACCTGCCCGAAGCACTGGCCGAGGACACCTTGCGCCGCTTGTCGCTGTACCGTCTGCGGGCCGATGTCACGCTGACACCCTGCGATTGGGCGATGACACGCGGGGTGGGCAACGCCCCGCTTGAGGCTATGGCCGATCCCCGGCACCCTGCTTTGGGCTGGCGACACTATGGCCCAGCCCTGATGGAAGCGGCTGTCGATTGGGATGCCATTCGCGTGGCCAGCTTGATCCCCGAAACCGGCATAGAATTGATCCCCAGCGAAAGCTACCTGCTGGAATGTGGCTTTGAGCGGCTGCACGGCGTCGATTTTCGCAAAGGGTGCTATGTCGGCCAAGAAGTGACAGCGCGGATGAAACACAAGACAGACCTGCGCAAGGGTTTGGCTTTGGTTCAGATTGACCAACATGTACCCATACGAACCTCTGTGATGGCCGACGGGCGGGAGGTCGGCACGATTTACACCCAATCGGGTGGCCAAGCGATTGCCTATTTGCACTTTGAGAGGGCTGTCGGCGAGATGACGGCGGGGCCTGCCAAAGTCACGCGGTTGGGCTAGCGCCACGATTTTTCTGCGAAAAATCACAGACAACAACGTCAGACGTCGATCCAATTTTTCGCAGAAAAATTTTCTCTTCGACCGAAATCTTTTTTCATGGCGCATTTTGGATGAGAATCGCCTCGATTTGCCAAAATCTTACAAGAAAGTTGATCGCACGCGGTCGGCGTCTGCCCAGACAGCGTGTATCTGCATCACATGACGCAGATACACAGGATGGCGCTGCAAGCTATGCGTATATTGCATGGCTGACATGTAAGAAACAGCATGACGAATCGTCTTCTAACCGTTACAACCGCCAAACGTCAGAAAAGACAAGAGTAAGAAGCAGGACGCAAGATGGCCGATTTCATAGACAGCACCGCCTTCAATTTCGAACAGGGACAACGTGCGCGCAAGTTGTTTGCCGCCGTGGTTTTGGCGGCTTTGGATGATGCCATCGCCGATGACAAAAAGTACGGCAACGGTCCTGACCAGATCGCCCGCTGGGCGCGGTCGCGCGATGGCCGCGAGGTTCTGTCTTGCGCCGGCATCGACCCGAACGAGCGGGTGGTCAAAGGTTTGATGGAATTTGTGGGCAAAGGCGTGCGCACCTCTGTCGCCTTGTCGCGTGAAGAAAGTGAGCGCCGCCATGCGCTGGAATTGGATCAGGCCGAGGCTGCTTGACCTTAAGCCGAAAGCAAACACAAAAACGCGCCTTCGGGCGCGTTTTTTGTTGGGTCGGTTGGGGTGACACAGCCCTTATTCCTGCCCGCGCAGCCCCATTTCGCGGGCGACTTCGGTTTTCACAAGTTTGCGAATGCTGCGGGTGATCTGCAGGCCCAAATCGCCTTGAAACTCTTCGCGCAGCAGCCCGCGCACCAAAACGCGCAGGGCGCGTTCTGCAATCTTGGCCTCAAGCTGGGGCGGCGACGGGTCTTGCCGCTCTTGAGCCAGATCCTGTCCCGTGGCGGCTGGCTGATTTGGTCCGGGGGGTGGTATTGCGCTCTCTTGGTCCATCCCGTCCGGGGTGCCCCGATCCACCATGGACGTCCCACCACCCGCCGCGGGCAAGACCACGCGGCTGATCGGATGCAACTGCAAAGGCTGCAAGGCTTGCGCTGGCTTTGGTCGGGCAACACTGCGCACGATCCGCAAATTGGGCGCCAAAACCAGCTTTCCAGCCGCCCCAAACTCTCCCGCCAAGCGCGTTTGATCGACAGTCAAGCGCCGGATCGAGGACAAGATATCATCGTTTGGTCCGTTCTGGTCCGCCATAGTGACTAAAGTCCTGCTGTCTTACTGCTGGCCTGCCGACTGTGGCCGGCAGGCTTAAGCAAACTTATGTCATCCGGCGGCACCGCACAAGCAAGTGCAGCACACCTGCGGCAAAACTGCGGCAGACCACGACTACTTGCCCAATGTCTTAAGCAATTTGTCCAACTTGGCCCCCCTGGCCGAGATCACAGGCGCCTTTTTGACCGCATTCAAATATGCCGACGGATCAAACGTGGGAATACCAAGGTGCAACTGATCGGCCGTCAGCAATCCCATCGCGGACAAGAGCCCATATTGGCTGACCGATAGATTGGCTTGGGCCTGCAATTGCGCGGCTTTGGCTGACAGCAGATCCTGCTCTGCATTCAAAACATCCAGCGTGGTGCGGCTGCCCAATTGCGCCTCTTGCTTGACCCCGTCATAGGCGGCTTGCGCGGCTTGGATTTGTTCTTCGGTCGCGGCGATAGAGGCGTTGGCGACCAGAATGTTCGACCACGCTTTGCCCACCGCCTCGGTCACATTCACGCTGACTTGCAACTCGGCGGCCCGGGCCTGAGCCTGTTGGGCCACGGCCTTGCGCAACCCCGAGGACAAACGCCCCCCGGCATAAAGCGTCTGGTCCAGTTCCAACCCCAAGGCGCTGGCCGTGTTGCCCAAGCCGCGCTCGGTATAAGCTTCGGTGATGGCAGCACTTAGCCCCAAGGTCGGCGACATTTGCGCTTTGGCCAGATCAAGGCCCAGATCAGCGGCTTTGGCCTGATGGGCCGATTGCGCCAAGGCGGGATGCGTCCGCAGGGCAATGGCACGCGCCTCATCCACCGATGTCACGGCAACAGGCTTTTTGGGCAGGGCCGACACATGATCGGGATAATGGCCGATGGCGGCGTTGTAGCGTTCTTTGGCAACCGTGTAATTGCCCTGCGCCGAGGCCAGTTGCGCCTTGGCCGAGGCAAGCTGCGCTTGAGCCAAAGACACGTCGGTTTTCGTCACCTCGCCCACATCGAAGCGATCTTTGGTGGCTTGCAAGTCTTGCATGATCAACTTCACATTCGACTCTTGTGTCGCCACAAGATCCCCCTGCAGCGCCACGTTGACATAGGCCTGCACGGCGTCAAACATCACCTGCTGTTCAACCCCGACCAAAGCCGCCTGCGAGGCAAGGACCAATTCATTCTTCAAAGCCACATTTGTCTTGCCGCGACCAAAGTCCAGCAGGGTAAAACTGGCCTGCAAGCTGGATGAGCCGCTGTAAGAAAAGTTGCTAAAATCACTGCGGGCGTAGGTTGTGTCAACCCGGCCCAATTTGCTGACAAAGCTGACCACCGGAAGCAAACTGCCCACGGCGGTGGCCACATCTTCATCTGTGGCGCGCAAAACGGCTTGGTTTTGCTCAAGCAAATGCGAATTGCGATAGGCCGCAATCAAGGCATCGGCCAAGCTTTCAGACCAAGCCACGCCGGGTGCAAAAGACACTGCGCTCAAAAGAAAGGCTTTAACGACGTTCCGCATCATCTACCTCAAAAATTTGTCCAAAGTTCCCGGTGCCATAGCGCGCGCCGCACCCAAAGGCTGGCGCTTTACAGAACAAATCCCCGCGCCGATTCGAATCCGGGCGCAACCGGTGCGGTCGCATTAAAGGCAAAGCGCCAAGTGACCTTGCCGTCATGCTTGCGACCGATCCGCGCCACGCCCAAAGCGCCCTCCATAAAGATCGCCCCAACACGGCCCCCGTCGTTGAGTTGCGCCTCTAGAGCGGTCGGGAATGTTTCGGCCCCACCTTCCAAGAGGATCACATCATAAGGACCATGACTGGGCGCCCCTTGGGTCAGCGGCCCGGTCACAAGTTTGGCATGGCCTTGCAGGTTTTGCGCGGCCGCGGCGGCCATTGTCGCGTCGTCCTCAACGGCCCCCACATCTGCGCCCATTTCGGCGATAACGGCGGCGCTGTAGCCATAGCCCGCCCCCAGACACAGAACCTTTTCATCCGGCACGATATCCAGCGCGTCCAACAGCTTGGCAAGGCTGCGCGCCTCAAGCACGACGCGGCGCGGGGTCAAGGGGATGTTGCCGCCGACATAGGCCGCCTCACGTGCGGCGACGGGCACGAAGTCTTCGCGCGGCACGGCCAGCATGGCGGCGATGATGGGGAATTTGGTCACATCCTGCGGGCGGACTTGGGTATCGACCATGGTGATGCGGCGGGTCTCAAAATCACTCATTGGGTTCTATTCCAGCAAACACAGGGTTGTCTTGGGTTCAGGTGCTTTCTTACAACACCTAGATAGTGCTTTAGCCTATACTGCCACAGATAGGGTGGCAAGGGCAACGGCCTGCCGACGCGGCGGGCAAGGCTTTGGCATCACGCGACGGGCAGCAAAACCTCAACCTCGGCCCCGTCGCGCAGGGCGGTGTAAAAGCAACTGCGCCGGTTGGTGTGGCAGGCGGGGCCGGTTTGGCGCACAAGGGCCAAAAGGCAATCGCGGTCGCAATCCAGCCGCAGCTCGACCAGCGCTTGGGTATGGCCAGAGCTTTCGCCCTTGACCCAAAATGCCGCACGCGAGCGCGACCAATAGGTGACACGCCGCGTGGCCAAGGTCTGCGCCACCGCCTGCGCGTTCATCCACGCCAGCATCAGCACATCGCCGCTGTCGGCATCTTGCGCGATGCAGGGGATCAGGCCCTGCGCATCGAATTTCAGCGCGGCGGGATCAAAGGGCATGCGGTCCTCCTTGGCGGGCGGGCGGGTAGGGACTATCTAGGGTAAGTGGGGTTTAGGGGCCAGCGCGTTTCCCCCCAAGAGAAAGCCAATAAGATGAGCGATAGCGACCTTGTGACCCTGTATTCCGGCCGCATTTTGGCACTGGCGGCAGATATTCCGCATCTGGGGCATCTGGATGCGCCGCAGGGGGTATCCAAAAAACGCTCGCCGCTGTGTGGGTCGACGGTGTCGGTCGAGGTGCAGATGACCGACGGCAAGGTCAGCGCCTTTGCCCAAGAGGTGCGCGCTTGCGCCTTGGGGCAGGCGGCGGCTTCGGTGCTGGGCCAAGCGGTGATCGGGCGCACTTTGGCAGAGCTAGAGGCCACCCGTTCGGCCCTGTTAACCATGCTGAAAGACGACGGCCCCATCCCCCCCGCGCCTTTTGCCGACTTCGAGGTGCTGATCCCTGCCCGCGCCTATAAGAATCGCCACGCCTCGATCCTTCTGGCCCTTGAGGCGACCTGTGACGCCGTTCGATTGGCCCAAAGCGAAGCCCGATAAAAAAACGCCGCACATCCCCAAGGGATGGCGGCGCAGGGATGGGTCAGTCTGCAGGCAAGGCAGGCTTTGGGGCAAAGCCACCCGCAGCGACCACAGGCAAATCAGGCGACGCCGGAAAAGGTCAGGCCGACGAACAAAATCACAAACAAAGTGGCAACGCCGATGACATCTTCACATTCGGCAGCAAGGGCAACGATCTGGCGGGACAAGCGCTTGAACATGGGAACCTCCGTTTTGTTGCTACATTGTTCTCATATTCTTTACCCCCTGTAAAGACCTATTTGAGAACTTATGCAGAACAAACCGTCACCCCACCGCCAGCAGCTTGATCGCGCGGTCTTGATCCAACAGCCACAACAGCACCCGCGCCGCCTTGCCCCTTGGGCTGACAAGGGCCGGATCATCGGCCAGCAAACGGCGCGCATCGCTTTGGGCTATGGCCATTAACCCTGCCTGACGTTCCAGATCGGCCATGCGAAAGCGCGGCAGGCCGGATTGGGCGTGGCCGATCAAATCGCCTGCCCCGCGCATCGCCAGATCTTCTTCGGAAATACGAAAGCCATCCTCGGTGTCGCGAATCACCTTCAGCCGCCGCTCGCCACTGGCGCCAAGCGGCGCGTGGTACAGCAAAAGACAGGTCGACTGCGCCGCCCCCCGCCCGACCCTGCCGCGCAGCTGGTGCAACTGGGCAAGGCCAAAAATCTCGGCCCGCTCAATCACCATGATCGAGGCATTGGGCACATTTACCCCCACTTCAATCACCGTGGTCGCAACCAGCACCTTGGTGACACCCGCCTGAAACCGCGCCATGGCGGCGTCTTTTTCGGCCGGTGGCATCTGGCCATGCACCAAGCCCACGGCATCGCCGAACTGCGCGCGCAGCGCTGCAAAGCGCGCCTCGGCACTGGCGTAATCGAGCACTTCGGAATCTTCGACCAAGGGGCAGACCCAATAGGCCTGCCGCCCCTCGCCCAAGGCTTTGGACAGGTGGCCCACCACCTCCTCCATCCGCGCATCCGAAATCAGCGCGGTGCGAATCGGTTTGCGGCCGGCGGGCTTTTCATCCAGCACCGAAATATCCATATCGCCGTAGCTGGCCAGCGCGAGTGAGCGCGGAATGGGCGTGGCGGTCATCACCAGCACATCGACCGCCTGCCCCTTGGCCCCCAGCTCCATCCGTTGGGCGACACCGAAGCGGTGTTGTTCATCCACCACCGCCAAGCGCAGATCGTGAAACTGCACGTCTTTTTGAAACACCGCATGGGTGCCGACCAGAATATGGGTGCGCCCTTGGGCCAGATCGGCCAGCTTGGCCGCACGCTCTGCCCCCCTGTCGCGGCCTGATAGAATATCCAGCGTCACCCCCGCACTTTGCGCCAAGGGCCGCAGCCCTTCGTAATGCTGACGGGCAAGGATCTCGGTCGGGGCCATCATCACGCCCTGCCCGCCTGCCTCGACCGCGACCAACAGGGCCAAGAACGCCACAAGGGTTTTGCCCGACCCTACATCGCCTTGCAGCAAACGGTTCATCCGCATAGGCGATTCCATATCCAAAGCGATCTCAGCCGCCGCACGGCTTTGCGCGCCTGTGGGCTGATAGGGCAAGGCCGCCAGAACCTTGGCCTGCAACTGCCCATCGCCGCGGCTGCTGCGGCCCTTGCCCTTGCGCAGGGCGGTGCGGGCCAAGGCAAGCGTCAGTTGGTGGGCGAACAGCTCGTCATAGGCCAAGCGCGCACGGGCTTGGGTGTCAGGCGACAGATCGGCCGCGCCCTGCGGTGCGTGGACTTGGGCAAGGGCCCTGCGCCAATCCGGCCAGCCTTCTTGGGCCTTTAAGGGGCCGTCAATCCATTCGGGCAACTCGGGCGTGCGCATCAAAGCCGACTCAATCCCCTTGGCGATCAGCTTTTGCGTGACCCCCGCGGTCAGCGGATAGACCGGTTCAAAGGCCGGAAGGGTGCCCGCCTCTTCCAGCCGCAGCACGTGATCGGGGTGGACCATCTGGCCGATGCCGTCGAACAGTTCAATCTTTCCCGACACCACCCGCCGCTGGCCCGTGGGCAAAAGCTCGCGCAGATAGGCGTCGCGGGCGTGAAAGAACACCAGTTGGAATTCCACCTGCGCATCGCGCACGTTGACACGGTAGGGCCGCCCCTTTTGGCGTGGGGGCAGATGCAGGCCCACCTCCACCTCCACCGTCACCGTGGTTGGTGCGATCACATCGCGGATCGAGGCTTTGCGCCCGCGATCAACGCCGGTGTGGGGCAGCAAGAATAGAAAATCCTTGGGCTTTTCCACCCCCAAAGGCCCCAGCGCCTTGGCGGTTTTGGGGCCGATCCCGTCGAGCGTTTCCAAAGACGCAAACAGCGGGAACAGAATTTCCGGCCGCGTCATGCCAGCCCTGCAAGGGCGATCCAGGCATCCTCGTCAATCAATGCCACGCCCAAACGCTCTGCATCCTTGGCCTTTGACCCCGCCCCCAGGCCTGCAATCACCAGATCGGTCTTAGCACTCACAGAGCCTGCGACTTTCGCCCCCAAAGCCTCGGCCCGCGCTTTGGCTTCAGCACGGGTCATTTTTTCCAAAGTGCCTGTAAAAACAAGCGTCTTGCCCGCGATATCCGATGCCACCGTGGCCCGTGCCTGCACCGGAAGAATTGTCAGATGCTGCGCCAAAGCGTCGATGGCGGCGCGTTCGGCGGGGTTGCGGAAGGCATCGGTCAGGCTTTGCGCCACAACCGCGCCAATGCCGTCGGCCGAGAGCAGATCCTCCCACGCCGGATTGCCCGGTTCGGCCACGGTGATTGCCGCCTCAAAGGCAGGCCAAGTGGTGTAATGGCGGGCAATCACGCCTGCGGCCACCTCGCCCACGTGGCGGATGCCAAGGGCAAAGATCAAACGATCTAGGGGAATGGCGCGGCGCGCCTCGATCGCGGCGAAAAGGTTGGTGGCGGATTTTTCACCGAATCCGTCACGGTTTTTCAGCTTTTTGAAGGGGTTAGCGGCGTCTTTGGCGGCGAGGGTAAAGATATCGGCGGGCTGTTTGACGGGCAGGTCAGGGTCGGCAAAGAACATCTCGATCTGCTTGGCCCCCAACCCTTCGATGTCAAAAGCCCCGCGCGAGACGAAGTGCTTCAGCCGCTCCACCCCTTGCGCGGGGCAGATCAACCCACCCGTGCAGCGGCGCACCGAATCACCCGGTTCGCGGTGGGCAGGGCTGCCGCATTCGGGGCAAATCTGCGGGAAGTCATAGGGTTGCGCGGTGCTTCTGCGCTGCGACAGGTCTATGTCGGCGACCTTCGGGATCACATCGCCCGCGCGGTAGACCTGCACCCAGTCGCCTAAGCGGATATCCTTACCCTCGCGGATCGCAGCCCCCTTGGAATCGCGCCCAGCGATGTAATCTTCGTTGTGCAAGGTGGCGTTTGACACAACCACCCCGCCCACGGTGACGGGCTGCAACCGCGCCACTGGCGACAAGGCCCCCGTGCGCCCGACCTGAATGTCGATCGCCAAAAGCCGGGTCCAAGCCAGTTCGGCGGGGAATTTATGCGCAATGGCCCACCGCGGCGTGGTGGAACGAAAGCCCAACCGCTCTTGCAGCGCCAGATCGTTGACCTTGTAGACCACGCCGTCGATGTCATAGCCCAAAGTGGCCCGCATCGCCTCGATCTTGGCGTAATGGGCGATTATATCGGCGGGGCTGTGGCACAGAACCGTTAGGGGGTTAACCTGAAATCCCAAAGCCTTAAACGCTGAAATCGCCTCTTTCTGAGTCGCCCCCAAGGGCTGTGACACAGCCCCCCACGCATAGGCGAAAAACCGCAAAGGGCGGGCGGCGGTGATGCTGGCGTCGAGTTGGCGCAAAGACCCTGCGGCGGCATTGCGCGGGTTGGCGAAGGGTTTTTCGCCCCGCGCGGTCTGCCGCACGTTCAAATCGGCAAAATCGGCGTGAGACATATACACCTCCCCCCGCACCTCGATCAGCGGTTGGGCAGTGGGCAGGGTTTGAGGAATATCGGCAATCGTGCGGGCATTTTGCGTGACATCCTCGCCCACTTCGCCATCGCCGCGCGTGGCGGCCTGCACCAAGACGCCGTTTTCATAGCGCAGGTTCAGCGACAAGCCGTCAATCTTGGGCTCTGCCGTATAGCTGACCTCTTGGATGCTCAGAAACTTCTTCACCCTATCGTCAAAATCGGTCACGTCCGCATCAGAAAACGCGTTTTCAAGGCTTAACATCCGCACCCGATGCGCCACCTTGCCAAAGCCCGAGGCCACACCGCCACCCACCTGCTCTGACGGGCTATCCCCCCGTTTTAGCGCCGGAAACCGCGCCTCGATCGCGGCGTTGCGGCGTTTGAGCGCGTCATAGGCGGCATCCGACATCTCTGGCGCGTCGCGCAGGTGGTAGGCCGCATTGGCGGCAGCCAGCAGTCGCGCCAAACGGGCAAGCTGATCGGCCGCTTCCGCATGGTTTAGATCTTCAACAGCTTTGTCCATAACCGCCCCCCGCTTTGGGCTAGGGTATGCGGCGGCGCGGCGAATTTCCAGCCGTCAGGCGCTGGCGGCCAAGCGCGGCAGATCGGCAATGCTGGGTTCGCGCAGCACATAGCCCCTGCCCCAGACGGTTTCGATATAGCTTTGCCCCCCCGTCGCCTCTGCCAGCTTTTTGCGCAGCTTGCAGATAAAGACGTCGATGATCTTCAACTCGGGCTCGTCCATGCCGCCGTAGAGGTGGTTGAGGAACATCTCTTTGGTCAGCGTGCTGCCTTTGCGCAGGCTAAGCAATTCAAGCATCTGATATTCTTTGCCGGTCAAATGCACCGAACGCCCATCGACCTCGACGGTCTTGGCATCCAAGTTCACCGTCAATTTTCCCAGCCGAATCACCGATTGGGCATGACCCTTCGAGCGGCGGATGATGGCGTGAATACGCGCAACCAGTTCTTCGCGGTGGAAGGGCTTGGTCAGGTAGTCATCGGCGCCAAAGCCAAAGCCTTTGAGCTTGCTGTCGGTATCATCTGCGCCCGACAGGATCAGGATCGGCGTTTCAATCCGCGCCAGACGCAACTGACGCAGCACTTCATGGCCCGACATATCGGGCAGGTTCAGATCCAACAGGATCAGGTCGTAGTCGTAGAGCTTCGCCAGATCGATCCCATCCTCGCCCAGATCGGCGCAAAACACGTTCAGATTGGCATGGCCCAGCATCATTTCAATGCTGCGCGAGGTTGTGGGATCGTCTTCTACCAAAAGGATTCGCATGTTCACAAATCTCCATCAAATATGCTTCAGCAGAAGTTTGCTGATAAAGTCTTAATCAATCGTTACCATACCCCAAAGATATGTACAATATACCTAAGGTTGCCGATATTTCTGCAAACGTGTCACCCGAAGCGCCTTGTCGCCGTGCTTTTGCGTCGCCTCGCGCCAAAAGTGGAACTCCTCCTCAGACAGGCGGTAGCGTTCCATCGCATCGCCAAGCGACAGCAACCCGTGGGTCACGGCCTTAACAACCACCGCTTTGCGGCTGGCCACCCAGCGCTTGGTGTCGCTGGCGGGCAGATCGGCCCGCGTGAGAATGCTGCCATCGGGCAGGGTCACTTGACGCGGGCCATCCACTTTTTTCAAATACATCGGCCTCTCCTGTTTAGCTCCCCGTCAAAATATCGCCGCAAGCTTAACCAACGGTGAAGCGAGGGGTTGAGACTGCGCCGCATTTTCCTATATTGCAGATCAATCCCTTAACATGGCCGCAATCATGCTGGACGCAAAACTGAACTCTCTGGGGCTGCCCAAGGCCCCGGCCGACACCCGCGTCGTTGTGGCGATGTCGGGCGGCGTTGATTCGTCGGTTGTGGCCGCCCTGCTCAAAGACGAAGGCTATGATGTCGTCGGCGTGACCTTGCAGCTTTACGACCACGGGGCCGCTTTGGCCAAAAAGGGGGCCTGCTGTGCCGGGCGTGACATTCACGACGCCCGCCGCGTGGCCGATCAGATGGGCTTTGCCCATTATGTGCTGGATTATGAAAACACTTTTCGCCAAGCCGTGATCGAGGATTTCGCCGATGCCTATCTGGCAGGCGCCACCCCCGTGCCCTGCATTCGCTGCAATGAGCGCGTCAAGTTCAAGGATCTCTTGGCCACCGCCAAGGATCTCAACGCCGATTGCATGGCAACGGGCCATTACATCCAGCGCAAAATGGGCCTTGGGCCAGAGCTGCACCGCGCCGCCGATGCCAACCGCGACCAAAGCTATTTCCTTTTCTCGACCACACCCGACCAACTCGCCTATCTGCGCTTTCCCTTGGGTCACCTGCACTCCAAAGCCGAAACCCGCGCCTTGGCTGCAAAATATGGCCTTTCCGTCGCCGATAAGCCCGACAGTCAGGACATCTGCTTTGTGCCCAACGGCAACTATGCCGCCGTGATCGAAAAACTGCGCCCGGGCTCGGCCGATCCGGGCGAGATCGTCGATCAATCCGGCCGCGTGTTGGGTCAGCACAACGGCGTCATCCATTACACCGTGGGCCAGCGCAAAGGCTTGGGCGTGGGCGGGCTGGAAGAACCGATCTACGTTCTGCGCCTTGATCCCGCCACCCGCCGCGTGATCGTCGGCCCCAAAGCCGCCCTTGCCAC
>JBAXLX010000033.1:0-16649 GCA_037134595.1 Pseudomonadota bacterium | reverse complement strand
AGCGTCTTGCGCAGCCAAGTCTAAAATCGGCCCTTGCTCGAAGAAAGCCCGCGCACAAAACCAATCCGCCTTACCGCTGCCGACCGCTGGCAGGGCGGTGGCATATCGCAGGCAATCCGCAGCACCGCGCGTTTATCACCCTGCACAGCCCATCTATTGGGAACGCCCCATCCCATCTTGCAAGCCGCGCAACATCACGGGATTTCGCGGGCTAAAACGTGTGAGGCGTTTGTCGGGAACATAATCACGCGGATCATTTTCTGGTTGCGCGCACTCACGACCATCCGCACCACATTTTTGCCAAAGTGATAAATCCTGAATACGCCTTTCCCGCATTGCGTCATCATAAACGCGAAACAAACCCCTGACAGGTCCACCCATCTTGCCGGAACGATTTCACTTTCGACTCCGGTTCTTTTGGCGGTGGGTGACAATGGCAATGATCTGCCGCACATGAGTTTTGTAAATTTTATATGACATAATTAAGTCATTTTTGAGAAGTGAGCTAAAACTTTGCGGAGCAGACGAATGTGCCCTGCCAGAAAGATATTTCGAACTCACCAAAGATGATCCTGTTCTAAAAGATAGCTTGTCTATCTAAAAGATGTTTTGACTTTAACTTGCTAGCGCTTATTGCAGACGTGCGCAGCAGTGAGAGACCGACATGAGTTCAATTCTGACAGGATCCGCGAACAGTTCGAGCGTCCCGGCTGCGGGGGGGAAATATCTTAACTTCCATTTGGGTGAAGAGGCTTACAGCCTGCCCATTTTGCAGGTGCGCGAAATCATTCGGCTTAGCCCGGTCACTCCAGTGCCGCGTATGCCAGCTTTTGTAAAAGGCGTTATCAACCTGCGCGGCAAGATCGTTCCCGTGATGGATTTGCGCGAACGGTTGAACCGCTATTCGGTTGAATATGACGAAAGGGCCTGCATCGTTGTGATCCAAGCCAGCAGTTCTGGCCATTTCGGGGTGATCGTGGACAGTGTGGATGATGTCAGCAATATCGCGCAGGAAGACATTGATCCGCCGCCGGAGTTTGGGTTTGAATTAAGCACCGACTTCATCATGGGTGTGGCCAAGACCAAAACCGAAGTCAAAATTATTCTCGATATTCACCGCGTTCTGAATGTCGATCCCTCGATGAGGTCTTACGACCTAGCCCAGCACTGAAACAACACTGCGACCGCAATGAACTTAAGGCTGATAAGCCACGGGAGTTACCGATGAAAGAAATGACTATTTCCAAGCAATTGGCCTACGGGTTCGCGGCCATCATCGCGCTTATCGTCGCCACGGCGGTGATCTCGTTGTTTATTGTAACGAGCATTGGCAACGGTCTGACGCATATCTCGACCAACACGGTGCCAAGCCTCGTGCTCTTGTCCGATATCCGTGACGGGGCGCGGGCGGCGGCGGATGATGTGGGCAAATTCTATTACGCTTCGGCGGCTGATCGCGTGACCCTGACGGACAAGATGGCAAAGGATGCCGCCGATCTGGACGCCAAGACCAAATCTTATGAGGCGCTTTTGTCTGACAGCACCGATGCCGAGCTTTTCAACGGCGGCGTGCAAGAGATCGCCAACTGGCGCATGTCTCGGACGCGCCTGTTGGATATGATCCGCCAGGCGACCACGCCGGAGGCATTGAATTTGGCACGCGGGTTTGAAGAGCAAACGCTGATGCCGTCGATGGGCCGCATTGTGGACTTGTTTGAAAAAGACTTTGCCTACAACGTGACGCTGTCGGACGCATCTATGGCGGCATCGATGAACTTCGAGCGCATCGGCATGCTTGCGATGATCGTGCTGATGATCCTTGGGCCGCTTTTGGGTATTTTGATCGCTTTCCTGATCTCGCGGCGGATTTCGTCAGCCTTGACCGTTCTTGCCCACCGCCTGGGCCAGTCGGCGCACAACAATGCCGCAGGCGCGATGCAGGTCGGCAACGCCAGCTCGGAACTGGCCAACCGGGCCAGCGAACAGGCGGCGACAGTGGAAGAAACCAGCGCGGCTTTGGAAGAAATGTCCAGCATGACCCGGTCGACGGCTGCGAATGCGGCGCGGGCTTCGGTTCTGGCATCTGACACCAAGTCGGTGGCGACCCACGGCGCAGTGACGATGCAAGACATGATGACCGCCATGGCTGCCATCGAAAACTCCAGTGCGGAAGTGGCAAAGATCGTCAAGCGCATCGACGAAATCGCGTTCCAGACCAACATTCTGGCGCTCAACGCCGCGGTTGAGGCGGCGCGGGCTGGCGAAGCGGGGGCCGGATTTGCCGTGGTCGCCGACGAGGTGCGCTCGCTGGCGCAACGCTCTGCCGCCGCCGCCAAAGAAACCGCCGACAAGATCGACGCGGCGATTGCCAACAGCCGTCAGGGTACGGTCAATTGCGACAAAGTTGGCGAGGCGTTGAAGCTGATCCTGAGCAAGGTGATCGAGACAGATACGCTGGTGTCTGAGATCGCTTCGGCCGCAGATGATCAATCCAAAGGGATCGAGCAGATCAACACGGCAATTGAACAGATGGATCAGGTCACGCAAGCCAACGCGACCAGCTCGCAGCAATGCGCCAGCGCCGCCGAAGAGCTGCGCACCCAAACGCTTGAACTCAACAGCGTTGTCTCGTCGTTAAGCAAGTTGGTCGGAATCGCCGGGCGCGGGGCCGAAGCGATGCCGGTGTCGGTCTCCAGTGCAAACGACACGCAAGTTCCGGCTGGCAGTCGGGCAAAATCCAAGGGCACCTTCATCTGATCCAGATGCAAAGCGTGTATAGATCGGGAGCGGGCCGGTGATGTCCCCTATGCTGGTGGCTTATGAACAAGACTGTAAGGCCTCCAGACGGGCGGCGCCGGATCTGGCGCTATGCCTGAATGCTGCCAACACTCAGTTGGGTCATGCCCCCGATCCCGTCTTCGCCAAGGTCAATCAAAAAATCATTGAGTTGCTCGACATCGATGCCCGCCAAGGTGAGCATGCCTATCACAACCGTCACCATGTTGGCGACGTTCTGATGGCCGTTGTGCTGCTGTGCAAGCAGATGGATTTTGACCTGACCGCGCCGCGTGCCCGACGGGTGGAATGCATGATCACGGCAGCCTTGGGCCACGATCTGCACCACGATGGCCGCGGCACCGGGCAGGGGGTTGACGTCGAACGCGGGTCGGCGACGGCCGTTCTGACGATCGCGCGCAACGCCGGTCTGCCCGCTGCAGATTTGGCTTTGATCGAAAGCTTGATTTTGGCAACCTACCCGCCCGTGCAATTGACCCTGCGCCAGAAATTGGCCGCCCCGCAGGCACCCGACCCGGAAGACGTGCTGACTTTGGTTTTCGGTGAGGCCGATGTCTTGGCCAGCCTGACCCCAAGCTTTGGTCTCGCCCTATCCGTCGCGCTCAGTGCCGAATGGCGCAAGGCAGGGCTGACCTTTCCGTCCATGCCAGACGAACCGGCAGGACGCGAAAAGTTTCTGGGGAGTTACCGTCTTTTGACCCCTTCCGCCCGCCGTTTGGGGGTGGATATGATGGTCATCGATCAATTGCAGCATTTGAAAAGGAATATATCGTGAGCGTCGTCATGCTGTCGAATGCCGCACAAATTCAATCGGTGCTGCAGGCGCTGGCGCTGGAAATCGCTCTGATCGAACCGGGCACGCAGGGCGGCCTTGCAGAGATCGAAGACTTGTTCGATGCGCTTGTCAACCTGTTGCCGCCCGCAAGTGCCAACGAGTTTGCCGCCATGGTCGAGGCGGGCCACAAGATTGTTGCCGGTCTGTTGGACCGCAATACAGCTTGGGATCAAAAAACGATTGAGGAGTTCAGCTTCTGGTTCGCCGCGGTGGATCAGGCGGCGCAGGATCTTGTTCTGATCGAAGCCAACCTTGACCGCATCCAGACCCCAACAGCCGCCGTTGAGGCACAAGACAGTTCAGAGCTTGACGAGACGCCTTTGGTGCTTGCGGTGCAATCTGACCGCGAATTGCTCGCTGAGTTCTGCAACGAGGGGCGCGACCTGCTCTTGGACATTGAAAATGGTGTTCTGGTTCTGGAAGACGACCCGACCCAACGCGAGACGCTCAACTCGGTGTTTCGCGCCTTTCACACCTTCAAGGGGGGTGCCGGCTTTCTGGGATTGGTTCCAATTAAGAATCTGGCGCATGAACTAGAATCTTTGCTTGATGCGATCCGACAGAACAAAATTGCCATCAGCCGTGGCGTGATTGATCTGATTTTAGCGGGCGGGGATCGTCTGCGTCAGTTTGTCGACCTGATCACGCGCGAGCTGGAGACGCCCTCAAAACAGCCCCTGGTCGTGCCCACGGCGCGCTTGATCGAGCGGGTGGTCGCCTGTTTGGCAGGGGAGGATTTTGAACACCCCCCCCAAGCTGTGCAAATGGTTCCCCCAGTCGAGACGTCCGCGCAAGAGGTCATCATCTCGCCCGTTCTGCCAAATGCGTCCGCCGTTGGGGATGCCGACGGTGTGGCACTTTCGCAACCAATTGTACCAAGTGTCGCGCAGCGCGTGCCCCACACGCCTGCTGGCAAGGCCAAAAACCCCGCGCCTGCGGCCTTGTCAGGTCGTTCGGGTGCCGAAAGTGGGGAGGCCGCAGCCGCCATTCGCATCACAATTGAAAAGCTCGACACATTGGTTGATCTGGTGGCCGAGTTGGTGATTGCTCAAGCCATGGTCGTGCAAAACCCAGAGTTGTCGGACCTTGGCGATCACAACCTATCGCGCGACATTTTGGTTTTGCAGCGGATCACCAAAGATCTTCAACACAATGCCATGTCTTTGCGGATGGTCCCAATCCGAGGGGCTTTTCAAAAGATCACCCGTCTGGTGCGCGACTTGGCCGCCTCTCAAGACAAACAGATCCAGCTGCTGATCCAAGGCGAAGAAACCGAGATTGACCGCAACATCGTGGGAGAGTTGAGCGACCCTTTGATCCATATGGTGCGCAATTCATGCGATCATGGTATTGAAACTCCCCAAGAGCGGATCGCCGCCGGCAAGCCCGCGATGGGAACCATTCGCCTGTCTGCTTTTCACCAAGGCGGCGGAATTGTCGTTAAAATCTCCGACGATGGCAAAGGATTGGACCCCGAGCGCATCTATAAAAAGGCGGTCGAGCGCGGCATGATTGAAGACGGCGTGCAGGTAAGCAAGGAAGAGATCTTCGATTTCATCTTCGCCCCCGGCTTTTCAACCGCCGCCGTGGTCACCGATCTGTCTGGGCGCGGTGTCGGCATGGATGTGGTGCGTGGCAATATCTCTAAATTGCGTGGTCGAATCGAGGTCAGTTCCGATGTGGGTGTTGGAACGACCTTCACCATTTTCCTGCCGCTGACTTTGGCAATTATCGACGGCATGGTGGTCGGCGTTGGCGACAATCGGTATGTGATCCCGACATTGGCCGTGCGCGAATCTTTCCGGCCGACCCCTGACATGATTTCGACGGTGTTTGATCACGGCAAACTTGTGAGAAAACGTGATCAACTGATTCCGCTGATCCATCTGGGCGATCTACTGGGTATCCCCTACCGCCATTCCGATGCTGCCGAGGCCATTGTTATATTGGTGGAAGCCGGTACGACCCAGCGCTGCATCGTCGTGGATTCGCTGATCGGCAAAAGCGAAATTGTCATCAAAGATTTGGGGCCGGCGTTTGAATCCCAGACCGCCATGTCGGGGGCGGCGATTATGGGCGACGGCCGTGTTGCACTTATTCTGGATGTGGACGCCATCGTCAGTCAGTCGCAATCGGGTCACCGAAGCGCCAATACCGGTCACCGCAAAGACCCCGGCGGAATGCTTCCGGGTGAGTGATATGCCTTTGGATATGATTTCGGATGCAACCTACAAGCAAATTGTGGGGATCGTCTATCGTAACAGCCGCATCAATCTTGGCGCAGAACGGCACAACCTTGTTGTCGGCCGACTGGCAAAACGCTGCCGCGAATTGCGGTTGCCGACATTTGAAAGCTATTGCCAGTTGCTGACCTCTGGCAATGGCAAAGCCGAGCTCACCACATTGATTGATTTGATCTCCACCAATCACACCCATTTCTTTCGCGAAGAGCACCATTTTGAATTCGTAACGAACACCGTTCTGCCAGAATTCAAGGCAAATCCGCACAACGCTGTTGAAACGTTCCGATGTTGGTCTGCGGCGGCCTCCTCCGGGGAAGAGGCCTATTCGCTTGCCATCACACTGGATGAATATGCCCGCCGATTTGGCCGGTTGTCTTGGCGCATGCAGGCGACAGACATTTCATCGCGCGTTATCGAAGATGCCAAAGAGGGCATTTATGAAACCAGTAAATTACGACTGCCCAGCCCTGCGCTGCATGATATCTACTTTCAAAAGGGTATCGCCGAGTCTGAAGGGCTCAGTCGGGTTCGTGCCGCGCAAAAAGAAAAAATCGCGTTCTATCAGGCCAATCTGTTTCAGGAAGTATTGCCCTTCAAAGGCGACATGCACCTGATCTTCTGCCGCAATGTGATGATCTATTTTGACAATGCCTCTCAGCAACTGCTGGTCAACAAGCTGATCAATCACCTTCTTCCCGGCGGGTATCTGATCTTTGGAACGTCAGAAAGCCTGATGGGCATAAACCACAGTCTGCGGTCATTGGGCCGCAGTATCTATAAGCGGGAAAAATAGCGTGGCAGACAAGATAAAAGTTTTTATCATTGACGATTCCGCCCTTGTACGCCGCGCCATCACCGATGCGTTGCACAAAGATCCGGCATTTGAAGTGGTCGGTGTGGCCCATGATCCGCTCATTGCTATGGAAAAACTCCCCAAACTTAATCCAGATGTCATCACGCTGGATATGGAAATGCCCCGAATGGACGGGCTGACCTATTTGAAGCAATTGAAGGCGCAAGGGTCAACTATTCCTGTCGTCATCATCAGTTCGTTGACACAACACGGTTCGCAATTGGCCGTCCATGCTATGGAGGCAGGGGCTGCCGATGTATTGGCCAAACCCAACGGCAGCATGGACATTGGTAATTTGGCGTCTAAGCTGGCCTATCATTTAAAAGCCGCAGCCCTGAGCCGATCAAGGGCAAACCGCCGCCCGCCGCAAGCCGCAACGCCAGGCCCTCTTGCGGCCAGCCCCCCTAAAGCCGCCCCCGCCAACCAACGATCTGCCGACCGGCGTGTCATTGTCATTGGGGCTTCCACCGGTGGCGTCGAGGCGCTGCGTTCCGTCCTGCCGCGTCTGTCACCTGGTTTGCCACCGATCTTGGTGGTTCAGCACATTCCAGCCGTCTTTTCGGCAGCAGTGGCCCAACGAATCAATGACTTAGCTCCATATACCGTTCGCGAAGCCCTTGATGGCGAGCGCTTGACCCACGGCCTCTGCCTCATCGCGCCCGGCGACTATCACCTGTCGATTCTGCACCGTCCCGAGGGCTATGTCACCCGTCTTACCCAGACGCCGCCGATCAATTTCTGTCGCCCGGCGGTCGATGTTCTGTTCCGTTCTGCCGCCACAGCGGCTGGGAATAAATGTCTGGCGGTGCTGCTGACTGGAATGGGAAGCGACGGTGCTGTGGGAATGCAAGCGGTAAAACGGGCCGGTGGCATAACGCTGGCCGAACATGAAGACAGTTGCATTGTCTACGGCATGCCCCGCGCCGCTGTGGCACTTGGGGCCGTCGATCAATCCATCCATCTCGATCAAATGCCCGCTGCGATTCTGAGAAGTCTTGCAAGACTTCCCTTATAATCGACGGCCGCACCACAAACTGGAAACTGTGACATGAGCAACATCGACGCGCTTAAAATACTCAGAACGGATATTAAGGATGTCGACATCGCGCAACTGAGCGCCGTCTCTGCGGCAGAACCGACCCTGTCCGCGTCACAGATTCTTGTGGTGGACGACAGCAGCCTGATGCGAATGGGCCTGACACGCTCACTTAAGAACCTTGGCTTTGAAAATATCACTGGCGCTTCGAATGGGAAAGAGGCGCTGGAAAAGCTCCGCAATGGTCGCTTTGACCTCATTCTTTTAGACATCGAAATGCCAGAAATGACCGGTTTGCAGGTTTTGGAAGTTCTGAAGGCCGATCAGATGACCGATGTTCCCGTCATTGTTATTTCCGGAGGCGCAGATGCCGAAGATGCCATCCGTTGTATCGAAATGGGAGCGGAGGATTACCTACCTAAATCGTTCAATCCGGTGTTGCTGCGCGCGCGGGTGACAAACTCTTTGCATAAAAAGCGCCTTCGTGATCACGATAAGATTATGCTTGAAACAATTCGCCAGCAACATGCCATCGTGTCGCATGAAAAAGAGGTCAGCGAAAATCTTTTGCTGAATATCTTGCCCCGTGAAATTTCAACGCGGTTGAAATCTGGCGAAGAACTGATCGCCGATGCCCACGCCGAAGTGTCGATTCTGTTTGCCGATCTTTCTGGGTTCACTGCTTTATCGCGCACCATGACGGCAAGCCGTTTGGTTGAAATTTTGAACTCGATATTCTGTGAGTTCGACAGGATCATGGAGCGTTTCGGTGTGGAAAAGATCAAGACCATTGGGGATTGTTATATGGTGGTCTCCGGCCTACCCATAGCCCGTGTCGACCATGCGCCGGCCTTGGTGACGGTTGGTTTTGAGATGATCAAAGCCCTCGATTTGGTCAATGCAACCTATGGCACCAACCTGCGCATGCGTATTGGTTTGAACACCGGAAATGTTGTTGCAGGCGTGATTGGACTGCGCAAATTTACCTATGATTTGTGGGGCGACGCGGTGAATGTGGCAAGCCGGATGGAATCCACCGGAGCGGTGGGGCGCGTGCATATTTCAGAATTCACAGCTAAATTGCTGCCGCCGGAGTTTGTCTTGGAGGACAGGGGTACGGTGGACGTCAAGGGCGTCGGGCAAATGTCGACCTTTTTTGTGAACGCCGCCACCAGCGTAGCGTAATTGTCACACATCATAGGGTAGAGGTCGGCGCGCGAGAGACAATGCCGACTTTCGACACTTAGGCGAATATATGACGGACCTGCCAAACTTGAAGTCGTTCTCACGGGCGATCGCTTTTGCACTTATTTCAGGCACAAAAGAGATCAGCGATAATCTATCTTTAGCGGCTTTGCTGTTTTCCGGCGGATTAGCGCAGGGGTATCCTTTTGCCGCTGTTGCATTTTTGTTTGGAACCATAGCCATTCGCGCGACTGTCGGCGTGCTTGGAACGATGCCCCATGCTGTCGGCAGCCCCGATCATAAAACCGGCATGTCCATTGTCGCCGGTTTGTTGGGCGGAATTGTTGTTGTTTCCACAAATCCTGAAGCCGGTATTGCGACGGCTTTAGTGATATGCGGCGGTACCAGCTTGTTGACGGGTTTGGTCTTTGCAACGGTAGGATTTTTTCGCCTAGCGCATTTCGCGCGTTTGCTGCCCTATCCGGTTTTAGGTGGATTCTTGGCTGGCTCTGGTTGGTTGTTGGCCCGCGGCGGGTTGTTAATGGCATTGGGCGCGGAGCACGACAAAAATATGAGCGTTTTGTCTCACATTTACAGCCTTTTGTCTGACCCAAAAAGATTAGCCGTTCTATTGCCGGCAGTGGTGCTTGCAGGCGCAATGTTCATCGTTGTGAGAAAAAAGGCAAGCGCCGCTCCAATCCTGATCGTGGGCGGGATTTGTGTGTTTTATCTCGTGATTCAGCTTTCAGGCATTGGTATTGGCAACGCCCACGCTTTAGGTTGGCTTCCAGCCGTTTTGGTCGGTGGGCCTTCCTTGCAACTTGGCCTTTCTATGGTTCATTTGATCGACTGGACCTTTGTCCTTAAGGCTCTACCGTTGATGTTCTTTGCTGCAGCGTTGAGCACTGTCAGCATTCTTCTTAATATCAGCAGTTTGTCGCTGCGGCTTCGCACTGATGTGAATGTTAATCGTGAGATGATCACGATAGGATTGACGAATATGGCCATCGGAAGTTTCGGTGGGATGGCGGGTTTTATCAGCGTCAGCTCGACGACTTTGGCGCATCGGCTTGATGTCAGCGGGAAGGCTGCAAGTCTTTCGGTCATCACGTTGCTCATATTGGCGGTGATATTCGCCGGACAAATGACGTCGTTGACCCCGATTTTTTTGACCTCTGGGATGGTACTTTACGCGGGGTTAGATTTCCTTGTGGAATGGCTCGTAAAGAGTAAGCAAAGACTTCCATTTTGGGACTGGATGCTGATCCTCGTTATTTTTTCGGTCATCTTATTTCTGGGGATTTTTTCGGGGATTGTGGTTGGAGTTTTATTGTCTGTCGTTCTGTTCGTTGTTAACTATGCGCGGATTCCCGTAATCCGAACCTTTGGAAATGTCAGTAATTGGCGTAGCCATGTTGATCGGTCTCCCGAGGAGAGTGCAAGTCTTGGCAAACTAGGCGGATCTTGCGAAATTGTGAGTTTGCAAGGATATCTTTTTTTCGCGACTGCTGAGACGATTGTGGACCATGTTCGGAGTCGTTTAAAGAATTCACAGCATGATGCTTTGAAATTTCTGGTTCTTGATTTTAGCCACGTCGGTGGTTGTGATCTGGCCGCAATCGTTGCTTTCGCAAATATCGTCAATATTGCTTCAAAGAGTCGTTTTTTGACAATTCTTGCAGGCATGTCCGGGGAAGTTCGATCTCTCTTTGAACGCTCTGGAATGATTATTTTGAAATCAGAAACGGTTTTGGATTTCGTTGACGTTGACCATGCGATTGAGTTTTGTGAAGAGGCACTGTTGGCCGACGGAGGTATTAAGGCGCAAGATACGGCCGGCGATGCGATGTCTTTTTTGACTCTGAAACTTGATGCGCATGCTGACCTTCCCGCCGTTTTGGACAGATTTCGCACAATTCATCTGGCCAAAGGGGATTATCTGATCCGCAAGGGCGATACAGCAGAGGATGTGTTCATCATTTTGTCGGGTCGGGTCCATGTTCAAATCGATCTTCCCAATGGGCGCACGCTGCGATTGCGCACGCTGACCCCCGGAGCCATTGTTGGTGACATCGCGCTTTACACTGGGCAACGGCGCACGGCGGATGTTGTGATCGATGAGGATACAACGGTTTTAAGTCTTTCCGCAGAGGATCTTGCGGAAATCGAACGCTCCTATGGCAACTTGGCGGCATCCATTCATCGGATTTTCGCGCGAACTCTGGCGGAAAAATTAGTTCTCGCAAACAACACGATCCGCCTTGCGCAACGATGACATGTAGGGATCGTCTTAGGTTCCAGACATAAAAATGCGTTCAACGGCTGCATGATTTTGTTGAAGGCGGCACGTATCTTGGTCGGAAGATGACCTTCCCGTAGCGCACATCTTTTTGAAGAACGCGCAGTGGATTGTTTGAGCGATCTTTCAGAGCGAATCCAATCGTGCTTAAGTTTGTTGCACGAAGGCAATGCCAGAAAGCCTATGGTGCCGAGCGTATCACGCACCACGCGCCTGCGATACGGGATGAGGAAAGCCTGTCAAGACGATCGGGGTGACGCATTTTAGAGCAATTTTCGAAGTTTCGGCGTGGGTTTTAATCCCCATGACGCTCTGATGGATTTGACCCGCTGGTTTTGCGGGGCGGGCTGGCGGGTGTGGCATAAATTGCCATCGCCAGCAAAGGATGCGCGGATTAGCCGCCCTCGCGCACGGCCTCCATCGCAACATAGGTCGACGTGCCCGCAACATGGGGCAGGGCAGATATTTGTTCGGCCAGAACGCGCCGGTAGGCCTGAATGTCGGATGTCCGGACCTTTAGCAGATAGGCGAATCGGCTGGCGATCATGTGGCACTCTTCGACCTCGGGCACCAAAAGGACCGCGCGGTTGAACGCCTGCAAGGCGGCTTAGCGCGTGTCCGACAGGCGCACTTCGACAAAGGCGACATGGGCTTGGCCCGTCTTGACCCGGTCCAATCGTGCGCTGTACCCCCGGATCACGCCCAAGCTTTCCAGCCGTTTGATCCGCGCTTGGGTGGGTGATTTTGACAGGCCAATTCTGGCTGCCAAGGCCGTGGCGCTGATGCGCCCATCCGATTCAAGCACAGACAAGATGGTCTGATCGAATGCATCTAGCAGGTTGTTTGGCATGTTTTCGTCCGATTTTCAGGTCATTGGCCTGAAATCATACCCGTATTCAGGGCAAGTCCAAGCTCATTTCCTGTTAAAATGCCCGAAAGTAAGGGGAAAGCATGATGACACCTTGGGATAGGATCCAACACGCTGCCTTGGCCGATGAAGGGCAACTTGTTGCCCAGAACGTCGCCGTGGCGCGCCTTGATCCGGCGGCGCGCAAGGCCATTTCGGCCCATGGGGCGGATCTGGTCGGTCAAATTCGCGGGTCTGCCAAGCCCGGCTGGATGGAGGTTTTTCTTTCAGACTACGGCGTGTCGACCGACGAGGGCACCGCGCTGATGTGTCTGGCGGAAGCCTTGCTGCGGGTGCCTGATGCCGCCACAATCGACGCGCTGATCGAAGATAAGATTGCCTTCGCCGATTGGGGTCGCCACGTGGGGCGCTCGGCATCCGGCCTTGTGAATGCGTCAACTTTGGCCTTGATGCTGACAGGCAAGGTGCTGCAACGGCCCGGGCGGGGTGTTGTGGGCCATCTGCGCGCGGCGCTGCGCCGGTTGGGCAAGCCTGTGATCCGCAGCGCTGTCACCCGCGCGATGAGGGAAATGGGCGGCACCTTCGTGCTGGGCGAATCGATTGAGGCGGCGATGATCCGCGCCCAGGACATGCAGGCCAAGGGCTATACCTACAGCTACGATATGCTGGGAGAGGCCGCGCGCACCGAAGCGGATGCCCGCCGTTATCATCTGTCTTATTGCCACGCCATCTGTGCAATCGCGCGTGCGGCGACCCGCTCTGACATCGCGACCAATCCGGGCATTTCTATCAAACTCTCGGCCCTGCATCCGCGCTATGAGGTGGCCAAACGTGTTGAGGTTCTGAACGCCTTGGTGCCCCGCGTGCGCGCCCTCGCCGGATTGGCGCGCGCCGCAGGACTTGGCTTGAACATTGACGCGGAAGAGGCGGATCGGCTGTCTTTGTCGCTTGAGGTGATCGAGGCCACTCTGAGCGATCCGAGCTTAAAGGGCTGGGATGGGTTCGGCGTGGTGGTGCAGGCCTATGGGCGCAGGGCGGGGCCGGTGATGGATTGGCTTTACGATCTTGCCATCCGGTTTGATCGGAAGATCATGATCCGCCTTGTCAAAGGCGCTTATTGGGATGCCGAGATCAAGCGGGCCCAGATTTTGGGCCTGTCGTCCTTTCCTGTGTTCACCAGCAAGCAGGCGACCGATATCAGTTATCTGGCGCAGGCGCGCAAGCTTTTGAGCATGACGGATCGCCTGTATCCGCAGTTTGCCACCCACAACGCCCATACCGTGGCCGCCGTGCTGCATATGGCGCGCGAAACTTCGGTGCCGCCCACGGCTTACGAATTCCAGCGCCTGCACGGCATGGGCGAGCGGTTGCACGACTTTGTGCTGACCCAAAACGCCACGCGCTGCCGCATCTATGCGCCCGTTGGCGCGCACCGCGACCTGTTGGCCTA
Source organism: Pseudomonadota bacterium (assembly GCA_037134595.1). Classification (GTDB taxonomy): domain Bacteria; phylum Pseudomonadota; class Alphaproteobacteria; order Rhodobacterales; family Rhodobacteraceae; genus Stagnihabitans. Next base: position 3,084 of record JBAXLX010000033.1, on the reverse strand, counting down.
CCTTGTGCGCCGTTTGCTTGAGAACGGCGCGAATTCGTCCTTTGTGCATCAAATTGTCAATGCCGACGTGCCCGCAGCCCAAGTGGCCGCTTGCCCGCTCACCCAGATGCAGACCATGCCTGCGCTCAACGCCAAGATCCCCGCAGGCGCCGTTCTGTTCGCGCCGCGTCGCAACGCGCGGGGCTATGATTTGACCGACGCAGGTGACCTTGCCGTCATCGAAGCCGCTCGCACGCCCTATATGAAAACCCTGTTTGAGGCTGGCCCCCGTCTTGCTGGTCCCGTCTTGGGCGCAGCCCGCATGGGTATTGCCAATCCTTGCGATACCAGCCTGACGGGTCATGTCGTCCCTGCCAACTTGTTGGATGTCGACACGGCTTTGCGCGCCGCACAGCCTTGGTCCGCCGCTCCGGCTTTGCGCGCGCAAACCCTGCGCCGTGCGGCTGATCTTTACGAAGAAAACCTGGGGCCGGTCTTTGCCCTTCTGGCGCGGGAAGCCGGCAAGACCCTGCCCGACGCCCTGTCCGAACTGCGCGAGGCGGTTGATTTTCTGCGCTACTACGCCGACGGCGCGGAAGCCCTCACCGACCCCGCCCGCGGTACCTTTGCCTGCATCAGTCCATGGAACTTCCCCTTGGCGATCTTTACCGGCCAAATCGCCGCAGCTTTGGCCGCAGGCAATGCGGTTGTCGCCAAACCTGCCCCGCAAACCCCGCTGATCGCGGCCTTGGCCACCGACTTGCTGCACAAGGCCGGGGTGCCGACGGCAGCCTTGCAGCTCTTGCCCGGCGATGGCCAGATCGGCGCAGCCCTCACGCGCGACAGTCGCGTGAAAGGCGTGGCGTTTACCGGCTCTACCCAAACCGCCCTGTCGATTCGCCATGCCATGGCCGACCACGGCGACCCCTCTGCGCCGCTCATTGCCGAAACCGGCGGGTTGAACGCGATGATCGTCGATTCCACCGCTTTGCCCGAACAGGTGGTGCGCGACGTTCTGGCCTCGGCCTTCCAATCTGCGGGCCAGCGCTGCTCGGCCCTGCGGTGTCTTTATCTGCAAGACGACATTGCGCCCGCCATTTTGCCCATGCTGCAAGGGGCGATGGACACGCTGACGATCGGCAACCCCTGGGCCATGTCCACCGACATTGGCCCCGTGATCGACGCCCAAGCGCAGGCCGGCATCGTGGCCTATATCGCCCAAGCGCGCAGCGAAGGGCGGTTGATCAAAGAGCTATCCGCCCCCAACGACGGCACCTTTGTTGCCCCCACGCTCGTGCGCGTGGCGGGTATCGCCCAGATGCCGCGCGAAATCTTCGGTCCCGTGCTGCACGTGGCCACCTTCCCGGCGCGCGCGTTGACGGCTGTCGTGCAAGACATCAACGCCACAGGCTACGGGCTGACCTTTGGTCTGCATTCGCGGCTAGACGAGCGCGTGCAAGACTTGGCGGCGGCGATCCATGCCGGCAACATCTACGTCAACCGCAACCAGATTGGCGCTGTCGTAGGCTCGCAACCCTTCGGTGGAGAGGGGCTCTCGGGCACCGGCCCCAAAGCGGGCGGTCCGCAATATCTGGCGCGCTTTACGCAGATGGCAGCGCCGATGGCTGGGCCCGAGGATCGCACAACCTCGCATCTTTTGGTGCAAAAGTCGCTGCATCAGGTGCCCCCCGCGCGCGCGCTTGGCGCCCACGCCCTTCCCGGGCCAACCGGCGAAACCAACCGCCTCGTGCGATACCCAAGGCCACCGGTGCTCTGTCTTGGCCCAAGTGCCGCCGCTGCCAAGGCCCAAGCCCACAGCATCCGCGCATTCGGCGGACAGGCGATTGAGGCGCCGGGGTTAGACCCTGCCGCTTTAACCCGTCTACACGGCTTTTCGGCGGTGATCTGGTGGGGGGACCCCAGCCATGCCCGCATTTTGGCGCAGCATCTGGCGCGGCGCGACGGCCCAATCCTGCCCCTCATCACGGATCGGCCTGACAGCGGCCATGCCCTTTTCGAACGCCACATCTGCATTGACACCACCGCTTCCGGCGGCAATGCCCAGTTGTTGGCGGGGGCTTAGATCGACCTCGTCTCGCCCCATCAAGCTGGCCGGGGATCGTGATCGAACGCGGCAGGGCTGTGCTTTCACGGTTGGTCGTGATGACCATCCCGCACTGGTCTCGGGCAGCCAAGGCGACCATCAGGCCTGCGTCCCGTCACCGCCGTGTCCAGCCAAATCCGCCTTAAACCTCGCGCACAGCGCCCCGTTGCGGGATATGGCGTGCTGACCGCCAAACCAAAAGCGGCACGCCGATGATGCCGGCCATCAGGCCGGCGCAAAACAATACGAACACCTCACCGAGACCCATCGCCGCGCCATTTGAACCTTGCCGCACCGTGGAAGCGGCACAAGGCAGAGCATGGGCTTTGCAAAATCTGGCAATCAGGGTCTAATAACTTTGCCCTCACACGATTCCCAAGGACCATCATGGACAGCACCGACCTTCTGCGCAAAGCGCCGTTTTCTTTGACCCAAGCCGCGATTGACTGGGTCAAGGCGACCAAGGCGCAGATGACGCAGGCCGAAAAGATCGGCCAGTTGTTTGTGTTTCATTCCATGGGGCAGGACCCTGACGAATTGGCCCGCCTTGCCCAGCTTAAACCCGCAGGGATCACGCGGAATTTCTCGGCTGATCTCTCCTATGAGGCGCAGTTTATCGACACGCTGCAAGCCACGGCCAAAGTGCCGCTGTTCGTTTCGGCCGACCTAGAGGGCAGCCGTATGTCGCTGCCCGTGGGCACCGAAGTGCCAAACCCGCTTGCCTTGGCCGCCGTAAATGACATCCAAGCCAGCCGCACCATCAGCCGCATCATGGCACAAGAGGCGCGCGCCATCGGGATCAACTGGTCCTTCACGCCGGTGATCGACATCAACCACGCCTTTCGCAGCGCCATCGTCGCCACGCGCGGCTTTGGTGCGTCGGTCGATACGATCGAAGCGCAAGCCCTTGCGCAGATTGACGAATTCCAGTCGGCAGGGGTCGCGGCGACCGTCAAACACTGGCCCGGCGAAGGCTATGACAACCGCGACCAGCATTTGGT
>JBAXLX010000032.1:0-16976 GCA_037134595.1 Pseudomonadota bacterium | reverse complement strand
ACCCCGGCACATTTGTCGCGGGTGCCAGGGCAATTGTCGGGCGGTTTGAAACAAAGGGTCGCCATCGCACGGGCCTTTGCCAGCGAGCCCAAAGTGCTGATCTGTGACGAGCCGACCTCGGCTTTGGATGTCTCGGTTCAAGCGGCGATCTTGAACCTGCTGGCCGAGCTTCAGGCCGAAAAACAGGTCAGCTATATTTTGATCAGCCATGATCTGGGCGTGGTGCGGTATTTGTCGGACCGCATCGCTGTGATGTATTTGGGGCAGGTGGTGGAAATTGGCCCCGCCGAGGCCGTCTTTGCCGGGCCGCATCATCCCTATACCTCGGCGCTGTTGTCATCGGCCCTGACGCTGACGGGCAAGGCGGCCGACAGGGTCAAGCTGACCGGCGCTTTGCCAAGCACGACCAATTTGCCCCAAGGCTGCGCCTTTCATACCCGCTGCGCGCTCAAGCTAGAGGGCCTTTGCGACAAAATCCCGCCGCCGGTGCGGCATCTGGGCGATCATCACAGCCTTGCGTGCCATCTGAACGCAGAGCACCTGCCGCGCAGCGTTTAAAGTCGATTGGCGGCTTTCAAAGCGCCAAACAGCCCCGCTTCAGCGGCAGGTCATTCTGTCTGAGATCGTCCATCGCCTTGACGGACGCTCACCATGTTCAGCGCGCGCATGTCAACCGGCAAGGCCAAGAGCCGGCCAAGTTGCGAGAAGAGCGGCTGCAAATGCGGCATGGCAAGGTGCGCATCCAGCGCCGCGCGACTTGTCCAGTTTTCGTAGAAAACAAAGACGCAAGGGTCGACAGCGTCAACGTGGAAATCATAATTGATACATCCCGGTTCGGCGCGGGTCGGGGCGACTTGGGCGGCCAGCAGGCTTGCGACCTCGTCGCGGGTTTCGGGGCGGGCGGTGACGGTGCCAAGCAGAGTGTACATCTTAAACGTTCTTCTGACTAAGTGCGACAGCCAGGATAATGATGGCCCCCCGCGCGATCAACTGCTGGCTAAACTCTAGCCCCATCAGGATCAACCCGTTGTTGATCAGCCCGATCATCAGCGCCCCCACAATCCTGCCCACCACGCTACCTTTGCCGACAAACAGGCTGGTACCGCTCAAGACCGCCGGAGCGATGACCGACAGCTCATCGCCCTCGCCCAGTTGGAAGCGACCCGATTGCAAGCGGCCCGCATACAGCATCCCCGCGATGGCAGCGGCGGAAGAGGACAAGATCAGCACCTTGAACTTGATATTGGCCGTGTCGATGCCCGAGTAACGCGCGGCAGTTTCGCCGCCACCCGTGGCCAGCACGCGGCGACCAAAGCTGGTGCGGCGTAAGATGAAGTGGCCCGATGCCCCCGCAACCAGCATCCAGAACAACAGCACCGGAACGGGGCCGATGGAACCGCCGCCAAAGACCCAAGAATACCCCGGCGACAAGATCGGCACGGCGGCGGTGGCCGAAATCCACATAGCGACCCCTTTGGCGATGCCCATCATGGCCAGCGTGGTCAGAAAAGAGGGGATGCCAATCCGCGTGGTCAGCCAGCCGTTAAAGCAGCCAACCGCCAGTCCGGTCGCAATGCCTGCCAAGACACCCGCAAAGGGCCCCGCCACCGCGATGGCCAAGGCGACCGTGACGGTCGTCAGCCCCGCGACTGCGCCAATTGACAGGTCAATCTCGCCGCTGGCCAGCACAAAGGTCATGGCCACCGCCATCACCGCGATCATCGCCGTCTGGCGGATGATGTTCAACAGGTTGGTCGGGTTCAAAAAGCCCCTATTGCTCAGCGTCAGGGCGAAGATCACAAAGATCACCACAAAGCCGATATAGATGATGTTCTGCCGCCAGTTGGCGAGGAAGGTCGCGCGCTCAGCCATGGGGGGTCTCCTGAGAAAGGGCTTTTTGGATTTCGATTTGCAACTGACGCTCGGCCCCTTGCAGGCGGTGGCCGGGGTCAGGCTCGGCCGGGTCATCCAGCGTGGCACGGTCGATCATCTGATGTGCGCGGCCATCGGCCATCACAAGGATGCGGTCGCAGGCGGTGAGAAGTTCCGACAGTTCGGAAGAGATCATCACGATCCCCTTGCCCTGTGCGGCAAGGTCGCGCACCAGCCGGATGATTTCGGATTTAGACCCGATGTCGATGCCTGCGGTGGGTTCATCCAGCACCAGAATGTCGGGGTCGGTGGCCAGCCATTTGCCGATCACCACCTTTTGCTGGTTGCCGCCCGACAGGGTGGAAACGGCATGGTCGCGGCTGGCGGTTTTGATCTGCAGCCGCGAGATCATGTCATCGGCGATCTGTTGCGCTTTAGCACGGTTGACCACACCTTTGGCCGAAATGCGGCCAAGCACCGACATCACCATGTTCGCCGCCACCGAGTGCGCTGGAATAATCCCTTGTGTCGCCCGCGCCTCTGGCACCAAAGCCACCCTTGCCGCAATGGCGTCTGACGGCGTGCGGATCGCCGCCGCTGCACCGCGAATGCGCAGCTCTCCCGCCGTGGCAGGGTCTATCCCCGCAATCACCCGCGCCAAAGAGGAACGGCCAGAGCCCAAAAGCCCCGCCAAGCCCAACACCTCACCGCGGTGCAGGGTAAAGCTGACATCTTTGGGCTTGTGCGCGCCGCTGATCCCCCGCGCCTCAAGCAAAACCTCACCGCGCGTGGCAATGCCGCGCTGCACATCGGCCAAGCCTTTCGAGCGTTTGCCGACGATATGTTCGATCATCGTATCCATCGGCAAGTCCGCCATTGGCGCGGTAATCACATGTTTGCCGTCGCGCAAAATCGTGGCGCGGTCGGCGATGCGGGCGATTTCGTCCATGCGGTGGCTGACATAGATCACCGCCACGCCTTGGGCTTTCAGCTTGCGCAGAAAGGTGAACAAGCGTTCCACATCCGACACAGCCAGCGCGGTTGAGGGTTCATCAAGGATCAACACTTTGGAAGATTGGCTGATCGCCTTGGCAATCTCTGTCAGTTGCTTTTGGCCTGCCCCCAGCGTGCCGACGATGGCCTTGGGGTCAACCTTGACCTCTAGCATGGCGAAGATGTCCGCCGCCTTGGCCTCGCAGGCCGCATCATCCAGAAAGCCGCGTTGGGTGCGGGCTTCGCGGGTTAAAAAGATATTCTGCGCCACGCTCAGCGTGGGGATCAGGCTCATCTCTTGAAAGTTCATCGCAATGCCTGCGGCCCGCGAGGCGTCGGGGGTGTGGGTTGTAAGCGGCACTCCTCCGACCGAGATCGTTCCCGCATCAGGCCGATGCACGCCGTTCAGCACCTTCAAGATGGTCGATTTACCAGCGCCATTGCCGCCAAGAAGGGCGTGGACCTCGCCGGGGAGAACGGCGAAATCCACGCTGTCCAAGGCTTTGACACCGCCAAACGCCTTGGAAATGCCCTTCATGACAACGGCGGTCATTGGCCGACAGCCTCCCACAATCCGGTCTCGCCCGACCGCAGCAAGGCATCGGCCACCAGTTCGCAGGCCAGCCCATCGTTGAAATTCGGGCTGGGCTGCTGGCCTGCGGCGATGGCGGCAAAGAAATCGTGGCATTCGACGATCTTGGTTTCAGAATACCCGATCCCCAACCCCGGGATCGGCCAAAGCCCCGCGCCGTAAGGATGCGCTGGCCCCGTATACACCGTGCGAAAGCCGCGCGCGTCGGCGGGATCATCGGCGAACATCACCTGCAATTCATCGCGCCGCTCGTAGTTAAAGGCGATGGACCCCTTGGTGCCGTGAATTTCCAGCGTGATAAAGTTGTTGCGGCCCCAAGCGTTGCGCGTCGCTTCTAGCGAGCCTATCGCGCCGCTTTCGAATTTCAGCATCGAGACAACTTCGTCATCCACATCGACCTCGGCCCGCTCGCCACCGGCAGATTTCTCGGATGCGCCCAGCTTGTCGACACCGCCTTGCTGCAGGGGGCGGGTTTTCACATAGGTGCGCGTCATGGCATTCACCGCCGCGATGGGGCCTGCCAAGTAATGCGCCAGATCGACCACATGGGTGCCAATATCGCCCACCGTGCCCGAGCCTGCGATTTTCTTTTGAAAGCGCCACGACAGCGGGCCGTTTTCATCGGCGGACCAATCTTGCAGATAGGTGCCGCGAAAGTTCAAGATGCGGCCAATGCGGCCTTCGTCGATGTATTTCTTGGCCAAAGCCACCGCAGGGGTGCGGCGGTAGTTAAAGGCGACCATGTGGATCACACCGGCTTCGGCCACGGCCTGTGCCATGACGCGGGCCTCGTCTACCGTGCGGGCAAGGGGTTTTTCGCAGATGATATGCTTGCCAGCTTTGGCAGCGGCAATCGCAATCTCGGCGTGAATATTGTTGGGGGTGCAGATATCGACCACGTCGATATCGGGCCGCGCGATCACGGCACGCCAGTCGGACGACGCCTCGTCAAAGCCAAAGCGTTGGCGGGCGGTTTCGGCGGCGCTGTCGGTGACATCGACCACAACCTTGCGGTGCGGGATGGCGGGGGCGGGCCAGAAGAACATGGGCATGGCGGCATAGGCCATGGCATGGGCCTTGCCCATGAACCCGCCGCCGATCATGGCGACGTTCATCACTTGGGTCATCAGTATTCTCCTGAGAAAAGGGCCAAAAGGTGCGCGGGCGGGGGAGCATCCGCCCGCGCAACAGCGTCAGTTCACCATCGAGTTCTTGATGTTGTCCGTTGCTTCGGTGGAATAGACCTGCGTCCACGCCTGCAGCAGGGTGTCATGCGACACCGGCAGGGCGGGCAGGGCGACAAAGGCTGGGGCGGGTTTGCCCAAAAGGCCGTAGCCTGCAAGCATGGCTTCCACGATCCCGGCGTCATAGGGACGCTGCGCGCCCAGACCTTTGACAAAGCCGTTCTGCGCCATAGAGATCGCAACATTTTCGCCCAGATCACAGGTCGTGATGATCAGATCATCGCGGCCAGCATTGCGCGCTGCCGAAATCACGCCCTCAGCCGGCATATCCCAGACCGCCCAGATGCCTTGAATTTCGGGGTGGGAGGTCAGCATAGCCCCTGCCGCCTTTTCCGCATCGCCCGAAAAGTCTGGCCCGCCGATGCCCTGCTCGTCCACGATCTTGATATCGGGATAGTCAGAGGCAATCGTCGCCTTAAAGGCATCGTAGCGCTGGCGTGTCACAAAGAAGTCGGCAGCGTGGAACACCAAGCCGATATTGCCCGCACCGTTCAGCGCCTTGGCCATCAGATGGGCCGAGGCAACGCCGTTGCCGTAGTTGTCAGCCGACACGACCGAGACATAGTCCTTGCCTGCCGTCATACCCGCAGCCACGTTATCCATGAACACGATCTTGACGCCCGCATCCGCAGCGGCCTTATAGGCCGAGGCGGTGGCCGAGGGGTCCGTGGGGATCGACACGATGATTGATGGCTTTTGCGCCATGATCGTTTCGATGTCCGACACCTGCTTTTCGGGCTTAAAGCCCGCATCGGTCACAGCGATCACTTCGATGCCCATGGCGGCGAACTGGGTCTGCAAGCCGTTGATCTGCGCATTGCTCCAGTCATTGCCGCCGATGTGCATGACGATGGCGGCGGTGGCCTTCATCGCCTTGATCTGCGCCAATTCGTCCTCTGTCAGGGTGACAGCGGAGGCGGGCGAGGGGTCCTCTCCGTTCGGGCCTTTGGACAGAACGCTGTCCACCAGCTTGGCCAAGGCCTCGTCCGGTGTGGCTTGGGCTGCAACGGTCATCAGCGCAAGCAGGGCCGCGCCGCCCAAAAGGCTGCGTCTAGTAATCATGGTCTTCCTCCCAGAAGAGGGGGTGTCACACCCCGGTTGTCAGTGGCTTTTCAGGTAATCCATGCTGATCCGCGCCCCTTCGGAGGGGTCGGGCCAGGCATCTAGTTCCGCGCAAATCCAGCCTTGATAGCCGAAGTCGCGCAGGGCCTGCAGGATCGGGCCGGTCGGTATATCGCCGCGATCCAGCGGGGTGAAGGCGAAGGGGTCGCGCTGGAACCCCTTCAAATGGACATAAGATATCCGCGCCGCATGGTCGCGGATCAACTGCGCCGGATCGCCGCCTGCTGCGGCAAGATGGGCGGTGTCGGGGCAGAAATCTATGGCGGTCAGGTCGAAGATCTTGGCCACCGTTTTGGGCCCTTCGACAATGGTTGACAGATGCGGGTGGTAATGTGCCCGCAGGCCGCGCGCTTCGCTGAGGTCTTTCACGCGGTCCAAAGCAGCGGCCAGCTTGTGATAATCGCTTTCGCGGATGCCATCAAACCGCTTGGCCCCGCCGCCCACCACCAGATGCGGCGCGCCCAATTCGGCGGCACGGTCGGCGGCACGGGTCACGCGGGCCAGTTCTTCCGGCAGGATGTCGTCGAAGATGAAATTGCCGCCGGCATAGGCCGCGACCAGTTCCAGCCCCGATTTGGCCAGAAGGTCGCGAAAATCGGCAGCGGAATGGTCCAGAAGATTGCCGTCAAACACCTCTACCCCCGCATAGCCTGCCGCTGCGATCTCGGCAAAGGCGCGGTCCATTTGGCCATAGGTGCGATAGGCCAGTTGCGTGATCGAGGTCACCCCCACCGCATCCCCGCCCAGCGCGCCCCAGCAATTGGCGTGATAGGCCAGCTTCCAAGCTGTCATGTTCCCCTCCTGCGTTTTTACCGGCCCTCCAGCCGATGTGGGGGTTGTAATGCGGTTATTTGCGTTAGGTCAACATAAATTCACATTAACACGCATTACTTTTGCAGATTAAATGCAAAAGATAAGGCTTGATCCGACGAACGCCCCGATTTATCAAGGAAAAACGGAGGAGACATGGCGCAGGACCTGACCGAAATTTCCGGATTGGCACGGGGCAAAGGGCGGCCCCGCGTGGCGGAAACGGCTGCGCCGTCGCTGGTTGACCTGCTCAACCTGATTCGCGCCGATGACCCGACGACCCGCCACGAGCTGGAACGCAAAAGCGAACTGGGCCGCGCTGTGGTGTCGGACCGGCTGGCCATGCTGGCCGATCTGGGCCTGATCGACGAAAGCGAGTTGGGCACGGCCACGGGCGGGCGCGCGCCACGGCTGGTGCGGCTGGCGGCCAAACAGGGTCGGATGCTGGTGGCAACGCTGGATCAATCGGCCCTTGGCGTGGGCGTGGCCGACCTGTCCGGCCAGCTTTTGACCGAACATCACGAGGCTTTCGAACTGACCGCCCCGCCGCAAGCCTTGGCCGAACGTCTGACAACGCTGCTGCGCTGGTCGCTGGACAGGCAGGCTTCGCCCGCCGGTCTGTGGGGGATTTCGCTGTCAGTACCGGGCACGGTGCCGGGGTCGGCGGGTGATTTTCTCACCCGCACCCCGCCGGTTTTGCCCGCATGGGAAGGCTTCCCGCTGGTCGAACGCCTGACCCGCAGCTTTGCGGCCCCCGTGTGGATGCGCTCGTCGGTTGATACGATGACGATGGGCGAATTGCATGGCGGGGCGGGGCAAGGCATTGGGTCGATGCTGTTTGTCAAGGTCGGGCGGCGGATTGGCGCGGGGATTGTGTCGGACGGGCGGCTGTTTCGCGGGGCGCAGGGGGCGACGGGGCTGATCGGCGCGCTGCCGGTGCATCTGGGCGACCGGTCGGGCACGCTGGATGCAATGGCGGGGTCGGATATGATCCTGCGCGAGGGGCGCTTGGCGGCGGAAACGGGCCGGAGCGCGTTTTTGGCCGATCACCTGCGGCGCGGCGGCGAGATCACGGCGATCGACGTGGCGCAAGCGGCGCAGATGGGCGATGCGGCCTGTGTCGAGATTCTCACCACCGCGGGCCGCTTGATTGGCCAAGTGGTGGCGACCCTGACCAATACGCTGAACCCCGAGGTGATTGTGCTGTCAGGCGCCATCATGCAGACCAACGACATCATCCTCGCCGCTGTGCGCGAGGCGGTGTACGGTGCAAGCCACCCCTTGGTCACCCGCGATCTGCGGATCATCCGCAGCCAGATGGGATCATCCGCCGGATTGGTGGGGGCCGCACGGGCGGGGGCAGAACTGCTGTTTGCGCCGGGATTTTTGAAAGATTGGGTTATGCAGGGCAGCCCTTTGAAACATCAAGGCTTTGCGGCCTTTCTGGCAGGGCTGGATGTGGCCCCGCCCCCCCCAGCCATAACCCCGCCCCCTTCACGAGGTGCGCTATGACGATTTCTGGCCTTGGCCCCCACGGCGAACGCGCCGCCCCGCCCGAACGTGTGGCGTTGCTGCCCGAAGATCGCGCCGCCGCCAAAGCGCGGGCCTTTCGGGTGGCCGTGGTGCTGCACACGCTGGAAAGCGACTGGGCGCGCCAGCAACTGTCGGGGATTGTGGGGGTCTTGGGCGATTGCGGCACCGCCGTAACCCATGTGATCGACTGCGGCTTTTCGCCCTCACGCCAAGTGGCCGCTCTGGACGGGCTTTTGGCGCAAAAGCCCGATGCGGTGATCTCGCTGCCCGTGGCCAACCAAGAGGTGGCCTTGGCCCATGCGCGCTTGGCCGAGGCGGGCATCAAACTGATCTTGCTCGACAATGCCCCCACCGGATTGCTGCCCGGCACCCATTACGGCACGCTGGTGTCAGCCGATAACTTCGGCCTTGGCCTGATCGCGGCTGAGGGGCTGTCACCCCATCTGCCGCAGGGGTCTGCGGTGGGGCTTTTGGGCTACGGCGCTGATTTCTTTGCCACAAACGAGCGCGAGATTGCCTTTTCGCAATGGATGCAAACCCGCCGCCCCGATGTGACGATCTGCCAAGACGCCTTTGCAAAGATCGAAGAGGCGGCGCCCAAGACGGCGGCGATGCTGGCCGCCCATCCTGATCTTGCCGGCCTGTTTGTTGTCTGGGACACCCCCGCCTTGCAGGCCGCCGACGTTGTGCGCCGCCATGCAAACCCCCTGCCCAAGGCCACCGTCGATCTGGGCGAAGAGGCCGCCATTGGCCTTGCCCAAGGCGCCCCCTTTGCGGTGATCGCCGCGCAGCAACCCTACCTTCAAGGCGTTGCCGCCGCCCAAACCACGATCCTGACCCTGCTGGGCCGCCTGACCCCGGCATGGATCGCCCTGCCCGGCATCGCCGTGACCCGCGAGAATGTCGTGGAAAGCTTTCAACGCATCTGGCGCAGCCCTGCCCCGCACGCGATGCTGAAAGCGGTTGGGCTGATCTTTTAGGCGCGACGTTACGGCCCCGCGAACAAAGACACCAAATCCACCGAATTGCTGCTTTTCGCCTCTAGGTCCAGATGGCTGGCGATGTGGTGCAGGTGGGCGGTCATCAGATCCACCGCCTTTTGCCCGTCGCGGGCCAACAGCGCATCGACAATTTGCTGATGTTCGTCATCGCGGCAATTGGATGCCCCCGGCCCGCCAAAGATGCCGATGATCAAAGATGTGCGGGTGACAAGGTCTTTCATCATGCGCAACAACACCGCATTGCCCGCAATCTGGGCAAGCAGCGTGTGAAACTGCCCCGACAGGCGGATCGCCTCGTGGCGGCGGCCCTGCTGGTTGGCGTCATGCTCTTGGCGCAGGTGCTGGGCGAGGGCGGCAAAATCGGCAGGGGTGGCGCGTTCAAAGGCCAGACGGGCAATCGCAGGCTCTAGGGCCAAGCGCGCTTCGAACACTTCGCGGGCTTGTTCGGCCGTGGGGGTGGCGACATAGGCCCCGCGATTGGCCCGCAGTTCGACCACTTCGCGCGATGCCAAAAGCAGCAACGACCGCCTGATCCGCATCCGGCCCACGCCAAACGCCTCGCACAGGGCTGATTCGGACAATTTCGTGCCCGGAGGCAGGCGTTGTTCGACAACTGCCTCAAAAATACGCTCGACGATCTCTTCTTCGGCGATTTCGTCAGCATTGGGCGACATAAAGGCGACTTTCCAACGGATTGCTTGGCTTGGCAGAGGGATAGATACCAATTCAAAGGGCTTCAAGCAGGGAATTTGCTCACACCGATCACGATACATGTTGACACGATTGTTAACAATTGTGTCAACTCGGGAGGGGCCCTGATTTAGGCCTTGGGCACTCCGGCGCGCGGGGGGCCTGATACGTCACTTTGGCTTACAGGGAGTCTGCCATGAACCGTCGCACACTGCTGAAATCTACTGCCCTGGCCGCTGTCGCAAGCTTTGCGCTGCTGGGCACGGCTTTTGCTGAAAACCCCGTCCTGAAAATTGGCTTTGTTGGCGTGACCTCGGGTCCGGCGGCGGCTTGGGGCACCTCGAACCAGCGTTCGATGGAAACCCGCGCGGACTGGATCAACGAAACCGGTGGCTATGACATCGGCGGCACCAAGTACGACATCGAAATCGTCCCCTTCGACGACCAGAAAGATCCCAAGCGCGCGATTGCGGGCATGGAGCAAATGGCCCAAGCGGGCATTCACTATGTTGTCGGCCCGAACGTCGATGACGGCGCGGCCGCCGTGCGCCCTGTGGCCGAGCAAAACGGGATCATGTATTTCCCCTATGCTTTCCCCAAAGAGCTTTACACCGCCCCGGCCTCGAACGCCGTTCTGGGCATGGTCGCCAACTACCAGTCTGGCCCGGCCATCTACAAATATCTGATGGAAAAGAACGGCATCAAGAAAGTGGCTTTCGTAGCCGCGAACGAATCTGACCCGCTCAGCCAGCGCGATTCCGGTTCGGCGGCTGCCAAGGCTTTGGGTCTGGAGGTTGTCTCTGACACCGTCACCTATCAGGTCGACACGACCGACTTTACGCCGGTTCTGACCCCCGTCATCCAATCGGCCCCCGATCTGCTGGTTCTGTCCGGCGTGTCGCCCGCCAACGCCCCGCAGCTGATCCGTTCGGCGCGTGAAATGGGCTATACCGGCCTGATCTCGACCGAAACCGCCCAAGACGCCGCCGTTCTGCAAGAAGGTGCGGGCGAGCTGGCAAATGGCTTTATCTCGGTCGGTGGCGCTTCGACGCCGGAACTGGCGTCGGATATGATGAAGGAATTCGTCGACCGCTACACCGCGAAGTTTGGCGAGTATAACGACGAATCCAACACCAAGGTCTATGCGCTGGAATACATCCTTGCCACGATCGCCGCAGACCCTGCCGCCATCGACAACGTGGATGCGTTCAAAGCAAAAATGGATACCTTCTCGGCCCCCAACCCCTATATGAAGGGCGATGCCGTGATGCAGTATGTCGGCACCACCTCGTTCGGGCAAAAGCGTCAGGTCTCCGTGCCGCTGGTTGTGAACGAGTTCAAGGACGGCGCGTTCCAAACGATGTTTGTGGCGCAGGTCGACTGACCTTCGCCGTGTGACAAAAGCTGGGGTCTGCCCTGTGGGGCAGGCCCCTTTCTTACAAAGGTCGGGCATGGAACAAATTATTGCAAACGGGCTGTATCTTGGCGCGCAATATGCGCTGATCGCTTTGGGGCTGACGCTTATCTTCTCGCTGATGAATGTGCTGAACTTTGCCCATGGGCAGATGTTCGTCTTTGGCGGGTTTGTCACCTATACGGTGGTGGCGAAGGCGGGGTTGCCCTTTGTGGTGGGCTTGGTGGCATCTGCCGTGATCTTGGCGGCAATGGGCGCTGTGGCCGAGGTGTTCTTGTTTCGACCGGTGATCAAACGATCTAAGCGCGACGAATCCACCATGCTTTTGGCCGCAGGTGTTGCGTTCTTTCTGGATGCGGTGATTTTGCTGCTGTTTGGCGAAAAACAGCGCGGCGTGCCGAAGATTTTGAACGGTGTGTTCAATTGGGATATGCGCATCATCATGCCCTATGACCGCATTTTCATTGGCTTTTTGGCCGTAGCCCTGATCGTGGCATTCATCGCCTTCATGCAATACTCCCGCACCGGCCGCGCGATGCGGGCCTTGGCCCAAGACCGTACGGCGGCGCAGTTGATGGGTGTCGATGTCGACCGCTATTCGATGATCGGCTTTGCCTTGGGGGCGATGCTGGCGGGGTTGGTCGGCGGGCTTTTGGTGGCGGTGACGGGGATCAACCTTGGGATGGGGGGGCCGACCTCGGTCAAGGCGTTTATGATGATCATGATCGGCGGGGCTGGCGTGATTTCGGGGGCCATCGCGGGGGGCTTTATTTTGGGGATGATGGAAAGCGTGGGGCTGACCTTGCTGTCGGCTTATGGCGACATCACCTATCTGGTCATCTTCGCCTCGCTCATGGTGTTTTTGGCCTTCCGCCCGCAAGGGTTGATGGGCAAGCCGTGGGGTTGAGGGCATGAAACGTTCCAAGCTTTTGGGCCTTGCCCTGTTTGTGCTGGCCGTTTTCGTGCTGATCCCTGCCATGATCGCGGCCACGGGGCGCAAGGATTTGTACTATACTCTGACCTCGGTCGCCTTGCTGTCGATCGGGTCGGCGGGGGTTTGGCTGACGTTCTACATCGGGCGCATCAACATCGGCCAAGGGGCCTTTGCGCTGATGGGGGGGTATGTTTCGGCGATTTTGATGACCAAGGCGGGGTTTAGCTTTTGGGCCACGCTGCCCTTGGGCGGCCTGTTTTGTGCGCTGATTTCGGTCGGCATCGGCGTGCCGATCTTGCGCCTGCGGGGCGTCTATTTCGCCATGGTGACGCTGGTTCTTACCGAAGTCGCGCGGCTTACGGCCCTAGCCTTGCCCATCACTAATGGGGCCAAGGGGATCACCTCTATCCCGCTGCCCGGCGCTTTGTCTGTGGGGGGCATCACGCTTATTCCCGACTTTGCCACGATGGAAAACCCCAAGCTGGCCTTTTACCTTTTGGCTGTGACGATGATGGTGGCAAGCTATGCGGTGCTGTGGCGTATCGTGAATTCGCGCCTTGGGCACCTCTGCCGCAGCTTGCAACAGAATGAGGAACTGGCCGCATCCATCGGCGTCAACACCGCTTATCTGCGCGTGCTGGTCTATGCGATTTCCAGCTTTTTCGGCGGGATTGCGGGGGTGGTGTTCGTGGCAATCTCGCAATCCATCTATCCGTCCAGCTTTGTGGTGACAGATTCGGTCAACTTCATGCTCTACTGCTTTGTCGGCGGGCTAAGCTATGTGGCGGGGCCGATGGTGGGCACCTTGCTGTTGTACTTCGGCTGGGACCTGCTGACGGTGGCCAAAGATTACCAAATGCTGATCTATTCCAGCGCCATGATCGCGCTGATGCTGGTGCTGCCCAATGGCGTTCTCAGCCTGCTTGACCGGATCGGAGGCAAGACATGACCGCGATCCTAGAGGTAAAGGGCATCACCAAGCGGTACGGCGGCCTGACTGCCGTGAACGCGGTCAGCTTTGCCGTGCAAAAGGGCGAAATCCTGTCCGTCATCGGCCCCAATGGCGCAGGCAAATCGACGCTGTTCAAGCTGATATCGTCCTTTGTGCCCACATCGGGCGGCGAGGTTTTGTTCAACGGCACGCGCATTTCCGACCTTGCTCCGCATAAGGTGGCGCGCATGGGCGTGGTGCGGACGTTTCAGGAAACCACGATCTTCAAATCTATGACCGTGCGTGAAAACATCATCGTCGCCCATCATCTGCGCTCAAAAAGCAGTCTGTTTGGGTTTTTTATCGGATCCGCCCAAGCCCGTGCGGATGAGGCCGCCTTTGGCGCATCCGCCGACGAGATTGTTGATTTTCTGGGCTTGCACTCCATCCGCCATGAACTGGCATCGAACCTGCCGCAGGGCCATTTGCGCGCCTTGGGCATGGCGATTGGTTTGGCAACCAAGCCCACGATTTTGCTGCTGGATGAACCCTTTGCCGGCATGAACCATGACGAAACCATGACCATGGTCGCCAACGTGCGCCGTCTGCGCG
Organism: Pseudomonadota bacterium; assembly: GCA_037134595.1. Taxonomy (GTDB): domain Bacteria; phylum Pseudomonadota; class Alphaproteobacteria; order Rhodobacterales; family Rhodobacteraceae; genus Stagnihabitans. Next base: position 3,228 of record JBAXLX010000032.1, on the reverse strand, counting down.
ACGAGCGCGGCTTGACGGTTCTGTTGGTGGAACATGACATGCCCGCCGTGATGAAGATCAGCGACCGCATTGTGGTGATCAACTTCGGCGAGAAAATCGCCGAAGGCACGCCTGCCGAAATTCAGGCCAACCCAAGGGTGATCGAGGCCTACCTCGGCTCTGAAGACGCTGCGATTGGACTGTAGGCCATGCGTGAAATTCTAAGCTTTGAAGATGTTGAACTGTATTACGACCATGTCTATGCGCTCAAAGGCGTGTCGATCAACGTGCAGTTGGGCGAAACGGTGGCGTTGATCGGGGCCAATGGGGCGGGCAAATCGTCGATCCTTCGGGCGATTACGGGTCTGCGAAAGATCAAAAGCGGGTCGATTTCCTATATGGGCGAAAGGCTGGATGGGGCCTCGGCCTCTGATATCGTGCGCAAGGGCATCGCGATGGTGCCCGAAGGGCGGCGGGTGTTTCCGTTCATGTCGGTCAAGGACAACCTGTTGATGGGGGCCTTTACCCGCACAGATAAGGCGGGCATCGCCAGCACGCTGGAGTCGGTTCTCACCCGCTTTCCGCGTTTGAAAGAGCGTTACAGCCAACAGGCCAGCACCCTGTCAGGCGGCGAGCAGCAGATGATGGTGATCGGCCGCGCGCTGATGGCCAAGCCGAAACTGTTGTTGCTGGATGAACCCTCGCTGGGGATTGCGCCCAAACTGGTGCAAGACATTGCACGGGCGATTGTGGCGATCAGCCGCGATGAACAGGTGTCGGTGTTGCTGGTGGAACAAAACAGCCGCATGGCCCTGTCAATTTCCAACCGCGCCTATGCGATGGCCACGGGATCGGTGGTTTTGGCAGGCAATTCTAGGGATTTGATGGACGACGACCGCATAAAAGCCGCCTATCTTGGGGGAGACGTCTGATGCGCCTGTTGGTTCTAAACCCCAATACCACGGCGTCAATGACGCAAAAGATCGGCGATGCCGCGCGGCGGGTGGCCTCGATTGGTACGGAAATTGTGGCGGTAAACTCTGCCCACGGCCCCGCCAGCATCGAAGGCTATTATGACGAGGCGATGTCTTTGGCTGGAATGCTGAAAGTGATCCGCGACACCGAGGATGTCGACGCCGTGATCATCGCCTGCTTTGACGACACTGGCCTAGATGCCGCCCGCTGCCTGACCGACCGCCCCGTGATCGGCATTGGCGAGGCGGCGTATCATTTCGCCTCGATGATCGGCAACAAGTTCTCGGTCGTCACCACGCTGGCGCGGTCGGTGCCCGCCTTGGAACACAACCTGCACCGCTACGGCCTGATGGCACGCTGCGCACAGGTGCGCTCGTCCGAGGTGGCGGTGCTAGAGCTGGAACACGCAGGGTCAGACGCCCGGCTGCGCATCAGTGCCGAAATTGGCCGCGCGGTGGCCGAAGACCGCTGCGAAGCGGTGGTTTTGGGCTGTGCAGGCATGGCCGATCTGGCTGATGCCTTGGCGCTGGAACATGGGTTGCCGGTGTTGGACGGTGTCACTTGTGCCGTGGGCTTGGCCGAGGCGATGGTGAAACTGGGCCTGAAAACCTCGCGCCTTGGCGGCTATGCGCCGCCGCCTGCGCATAAGTTCCACGGGTAAAGGCTAGGCCCTTTCAGGCCATCCAAAGTGCTGCACCGTGCATGCCTGCGCGGAATAACGCGTTATCGCTGCGGAAATGGGTGCCTTGTCCATCGTAAATCTTCCCGTCAGGCTTGGGACCTTTCTCAAGCTGTGTTGACAAGTTACCAATTAGTAGACTTATGTACTCATAGGTATGTTTGGGTCAGATGGCTAGTCTGCGCCCATATCGCTATCGTGTAGCAGGGAACGGGAGGAAGTTCATGAACTTTGACTTCACAGAAGATCAACTCGCCCTGCGCGATCTGGCGCGCAAGTTCGTGGAGCGGGAAATGCCCAAGGATGCCGTGGCAGACTGGGACGCCAAAGGCGCTTTTCCGCCGGATCTTTTGGATAAAATGGCCGCCGTCGGATTAATGGGGGCCTCGATCCCTGAAGAGTACGGCGGCACGGGGGGCGGGGTGATGGAAGAAACCATCGTTCTGGAAGAACTGGCCCGCCACTCTTCGACCGTGGCTTTGGCCTATGGGCTGGATATCTCGTTCGGCGCGGTCACGATTGAACGGCACGGAACTGCGGCGCAAAAGGCGGAATTTCTGCCCAAGATCGCCGTGGGGGATGTGCATTTTGCCCTGTCGATGACCGAACCCGATGGCGGTACCGATATTCTGGGCGCGATGAAAACCAAAGCCGTGGCCGATGGCGACGACTTTATCATCAACGGGGCAAAGATCTGGACCACGGGGTTAAACATCGCCTCTTGGCTGTTCGTGGTGGCGCGGACTTCGCGCAATCCAGACCGTTTGTCGCAGGGATTAACGGTTTTCTTGATCCCCAAAGACACGCCCGGCATCGTCTATCGCAAGATCGAAAAGCTGGGGTCCAAGTTCTTGCATTCCTATGAGGTCAGCTACAAAGACGTGCGCGTGCCCAAATCGGCCATCATCGGCACCGAAGGGCGCGGCTGGCATGCCATCATCGACACGCTGAACAACGAGCGCATCTTTGTGGCGGCGGTCTGTGTGGGCTTGGGCCAAGGGGCCTTGGATGACGCCGCGCAATATGCCAAAGAGCGCACCGCCTTTGGCAAACCAATTGGTCACTATCAGGCCGTGCAGCATCCTTTGGCCGATAGCCTGACCGAAATCGAAATGGCGCGGTTGATGACTTACAAGGCGTCTTGGATGCAAGACAACGGGCAAGAGTGCTCGATCCCTGCGTCCATGGCGAAATACTTCGCGTCAGAGGCGGCGTTTCGCACCACAGATCGCGGGATGCGGGTTTTGGCGGGATATGGCTTTGCGATGGAATATCACATGCAACGCTATTACCGTGACATCCGCCAACTGATCTTTGCCCCCATCACCAACGAGATGACCAAGAACTACCTCGCTCAGGTCGGGCTCGGCTTGCCGAAATCGTATTGAGGCCATCATGACGCAGGATCCGCTGACGCTTTACCGTTCGATGCTGCTGATCCGCGCCTGCGAGACGCAGTTGAACGAGCTTTTCGCCAAGAACCTGTTTCCGGGATATATCCATTCCTATCTCGGCCAAGAGGCTTGCGCTGTGGGCATTTGTGCCGGTTTGGCCGATACCGACTACATCGTGTCGAACCATCGCGGGCGCGGGCA